>JABIWM010000188.1 GCA_018701255.1 Alphaproteobacteria bacterium
GCCGGGTGATAACATTGCAATGACAGCCACGCTGATCACACCGATTGCTATGGAAGAAGGCCTGCGTTTCGCGATCCGCGAAGGTGGCCGTACCGTAGGCGCCGGTGTCGTATCCGCTATCGTCGAATAAAAATATTGATACATCGGCAGGTAATTAGCCTGCCGATTTCTTTTGGTACTAAAGGTCGTAAGGGAAAATATTATGCTGGATAACCAGAATATAAGAATTAGGCTGAAGGCGTTTGATCATCGTATTCTTGATCAGTCAACGGCTGAGATTGTCAGCACGGCCAAACGTACCGGCGCTCAGGTGTGTGGACCTATTCCACTTCCTACTAACATTCGTCGCTTTACCGTTAACCGTTCACCACATATCGATAAGAAAAGTCGTGAGCAGTTTGAAATGCGGACTCATAAGCGTTTGCTTGATATTATTGATCCAACACCACAAACCGTTGATGCGCTGATGAAGCTTGATCTGGCGGCTGGTGTTGACGTTGAGATTAAACTCTAGGGAAGGGTAAGCTGATGCGTTGCGGAACTATAGCGCGCAAAATTGGAATGACCCGTGTGTTTGCAGAAGATGGCACACATGTTCCGGTAACTGTGCTTAAATTAGATAACTGTCAGGTCACTCAGGTGCGTGACGCACAACGTGATGGCTATGTAGCCATTCAGGTTGGGGCTGGTACGCGCAAGGTAAAGAATATTACCAAAGCCGACCGTGGCCAGTTTGCTAAGGCAAATGTTGAACCGAAGGCCAAACTGGCCGAATTCCGGGTCAGTGAAGATGCTCTAGTAGAAGTAGGATCAATGATTGGGGCTAACCATTATGTAGCCGGTCAGAAAATTGATGTTGCAGGTACTAGTCAGGGTAAAGGCTTTGCCGGTGCCATGAAGCGTCATAACTTTGCCGGTTTGCGGGCAAGTCACGGTGTATCAGTGTCGCACCGTTCACATGGTTCGACTGGTGCTAACCAGGACCCGGGTAAGGTCTGGAAAGGCAAAAAGATGGCTGGTCACATGGGCGCTGTTCGCGTGACTACGCAAAACCTCGAAGTCTTTTCGGTTATGCCTGATGAGGGATTAATTCTGGTCAGAGGTGCGGTGCCGGGTTCTAAGAATGGCTATGTTCTGGTAAGTGATGCTGTCAAAGCGGATCGTCCAGAAGATGCGCCGTACCCAGCCGGATTACTTGCTGATTTTGCTGCCGCCGAGGCGCAGGCAATAACAGAATCCACTGTTGAAGCGGACGCATCTGTAGATGCTGAAGCACAAGTTGATGACAATGCTGATGCCGCACCAGAAGCTGGTACTGACGGCGAGGCGAAGGAGTAATGGTCATGAAAATTTCGGTCAAAACTCTAGATAATAAAGCCGCTGGTGATGTCACTGTCAAAGACGATGTTTTTGGTATTGAGCCACGTGGTGATATTATGGCACGCGTTGTTAACTGGCAATTAGCCAAGCGCCGTGCAGGTACGCATCGGGTTAAAATCCGGTCAGAAATTGCTCGTACTGGTGCCAAGATGGGTCGCCAGAAAGGCTCTGGTCGGGCGCGTCACGGTGCTGCTTCTAGTAACATTTTCCGTGGTGGTGGCGTTTCACACGGTCCAGTTGTTCGGGATCATGGATTTTCGTTACAGAAAAAAGTTCGTCAGCTTGGCCTTAAATCGGCTCTGTCATCCAAAGCTCGTGATGGTAAATTGATTATTATTGATAAGCTGGCTTCTGATGGTAAAACGGCCACTCTGAAAGCGACGCTGGCTAAATGTGGAATTGAAAACGCGTTGATTATCGGCGGAGCTGAGATTGATGCACTGTTCAGCCGCGCGGCTAGCAATATCCCATTACTGGATGTTCTGCCACAGCAAGGCATTAATGTTTATGATATTTTACGCCGCGATACCCTGGTGTTAACCAAGGACAGCGTTGCACATCTTGAGGAGCGTCTGTCATGAGCATTCGTCCACGCAAAAGAGAAACCATTTCTATTAGTGATGATAAGGCGTATGAAACTATTCTGCGTCCGATTATTACCGAGAAAGCAACCATGCTTTCTGAGCAAAATAAAGTTGGTTTTGTGGTTCCACTATCTGCCACAAAGTTAGAAATTAAAGCCGCTGTTGAGAAGCTTTATAACGTTAAGGTTGAGGCTGTTAATACATCCATCCTCAAAGGCAAAACCAAGCGTTTTAAAGGTGTTCTGGGCAAGCGCATTGATCAAAAGAAGGCATTTGTCACGCTGGCAGAAGGCCAATCCGTTGACATGATGCAGGGAGTCTAGTTTCATGGCACTGAAGAAATATAATCCAACTTCACCCGGCCAACGTAACCTGGTTACCGTTGATCGCAGTGATCTGTATAAAGGCAAGCCGGTCAAGAAACTGACCCAGGGTTTGACCAAAACAGGTGGACGTAATAACTCAGGTCATATTACGTCCTGGCAAAAAGGTGGTGGCCATAAGCGCCGTTACCGTATGGTTGATTTTAAGCGTACCAAGCGTGATATCGAAGGTATCGTCGAGCGTATTGAATATGATC
Organism: Alphaproteobacteria bacterium; assembly: GCA_018701255.1. Taxonomy (GTDB): domain Bacteria; phylum Pseudomonadota; class Alphaproteobacteria; order Puniceispirillales; family UBA1172; genus UBA12202. The sequence continues at coordinate 2,545 of JABIWM010000188.1, forward strand.
CAAACCGGACGGCCTTTATTGCGCTAGTTAATTATTCCGATGGTGATCAGGGTTACATTCTGGCTCCACAACGGCTTTCTATTGGTGATAAGGTTATTTCGGCAAATCGGGCAGATATTAAACCCGGCAATGCCATGCCATTATCATCTATTCCGGTTGGAACGATTGTTCACAACGTTGAACTAAAGCCGGGCAAGGGTGGCCAGATAGCACGTTCTGCCGGCACATATGTTCAGCTTATTGGCCGGGATCAGTCCTATTCCATTCTGCGACTGGCATCCAGCGAAGTTCGGATGGTGCGGTCAGAATGTATGGCAACGATTGGTGCCGTATCTAATTCTGATCAGCAGAATATCAAAATTGGTAAGGCTGGCCGTAATCGCTGGCTGGGTAAACGTCCGCATGTTCGTGGTGTCGCCATGAACCCGGTGGATCACCCACATGGTGGTGGTGAAGGTAAAACGTCAGGTGGTCGTCATCCGGTGACACCTTGGGGTAAGCCTACCAAAGGTAAGCGTACAAGAAGCAACAAGAGCACCGACAGACTGATCGTCCGTCGTCGCAAGAAATAGAGGATATTGGAGTCAAGCATGGCACGTTCTGTATGGAAAGGCCCATTTGTCGACGGTTTTCTGCTTAAAAAAGCAGATGCGGTTCGTGATTCAGGTCGTAATGATGTTATTAAGACATGGTCACGCCGTTCAACCATCATGCCTCAATTTGTTGGCCTGACATTTGGTGTTCATAACGGTAATAAATTTATACCTGTGTCAGTTACCGAAGACATGGTCGGGCATAAGTTTGGTGAGTTTTCGCCAACCCGCACCTTCTACGGTCATGCTGCCGACAAGAAATCAAAGCGATAGGGTTAAGTTATGGGACAACAGTCAAATAAAAGACGGGAGGCAGATAACGAAGCCAAAGCTTTGCTTCGCAATCTGCGTGTTAGCCCGCAAAAGCTAAATGAGGTAGCAACAATGATCCGTGGAATGACGGCATCAAAAGCGCTAGCCGCACTGAGCTTTTCGCGCCGCCGTATTGCCGGTGATGTAAAAAAGACACTTCAAAGCGCAATCTCAAATGCGGAAAACAACCATTCACTGGATGTTGATCGCCTGATTGTCAGAGAAGCCTATGTCGGAAAAGGTTTGGTTATGAAACGTTTCCACGCTCGCGCACGCGGCCGTGGTGCTCGTATCCTGAAGCCATATTCGCACTTAACCATCGTTGTAGCTGAAAAAGAGGACGCCTGATGGGACAGAAAATTAAACCAATCGGGCTAAGGCTCGGGATCAATCGGACGTGGGATTCACGTTGGTATGCTGATCGCAATTATGCCGAGTTGCTTCATGAAGATATTGAGCTTCGCGGATATTTAATGGATAAGCTGAAAGCCGCCGCCATTAGCCGGGTTGTTATTGAGCGTCCAGCAGGCAGAGCACGGATTTCCATTTATGCTGGTCGTCCGGGTCTGATCATTGGCAAAAAAGGCCAAGATATCGAAGACTTGCGTAAAGACCTTGCCAAACGTGCCGGTATCGAAGTCAGTCTGAATATCATTGAAGTCAGAAAGCCTGAGATTGATGCAAAGCTGATTGCCGAGTCTATTGCACAACAGCTTGAGCGCCGGGTGGCTTTCCGCCGCGCGATGAAGCGGGCGGTTCAGTCTGCTATGCGTCTGGGGGCATTAGGTGTTCGTATTAATTGTGCTGGTCGTTTAGGCGGAGCTGAGATTGCGCGTACGGAATGGTACCGTGAAGGCCGCGTGCCGCTTCACACACTTCGTGCTGAGGTAGATTACGGTGAAGGCACAGCGCATACAACTTATGGCGCTTGTGGTATCAAGGTATGGGTATTCAAAGGCGAAGTCCTTGCTCATGATCCGATGGCACAAGATAAGCGTCTGGCTGAAAAACAGGCTGGCTCAAATTCACGGCCTGAGACAAGAGGTTAAGCGTTATGTTGCAACCAAAGCGTACAAAATTTCGTAAGGCGCATAAAGGCCGTATCCATGGTATGGCCAAGGGTGGTACCCAGCTGAACTTTGGGGCATATGGGTTAAAGGCAACTACGCCTGCCCGTGTTACCGCGCGTCAAATCGAAGCTGCTCGTAGAGCGATCACCCGTCATTTGCGTCGTGCTGGTCGAGTCTGGATACGCATCTTTCCTGATGTTCCGGTCTCAACAAAGCCAGCAGAAGTCCGGATGGGTAAAGGTAAGGGTAATCCCGAATTCTGGGTAGCCCGCGTAAAACCTGGTCGCATCATGTTTGAAATTGATGGGGTGCAGAAAGATCTGGCTCATGAAGCCCTTGTCTTAGCATCTGCCAAACTGCCGCTCGATACTCGTGTGGTCAGCCGGTTAGGCGAATAGGAGACTTTAAGATGGCAGTGGTAAAAGCCGAAGAGCTGAGATCAAAATCACAGGATGAGCTAAAGACACAGCTAACATCCTTGAAAAAAGAAGCATTCAATTTGCGTTTTCAAGGCGCGACAGGCCAGCTGGAAAATCCGGCACGTATGCGCCTTGTTCGCCGTGAAATTGCGCGTGTTAAAACAGTTTTGGCGCAAAAGTCTAACGCCACCAGTATCCAGGAGTAATGAATTATGCCAAAACGTGTTCTTAAGGGTGTGGTGGTAAGTGATAAAGGCGACAAGACTATCGTAGTGAATGTTGAGCGCCGCATCATGCATCCGCTATATAAAAAGTTTATCACACGCAGTAAGCGTTATGCCGCGCATGATGCTGAAAATCGTTTCAAGACCGGTGATCGGGTTAGCATTCAAGAATGTGCGCCCATTTCCAAGTCCAAGCGTTTTGCCGTGGTATATGACGACGCATCAGCACAAGCCAAATAGGCCAATTTCAGGAGTTTGAACCATGATACAAATGCAGACAAATCTTGATGTGGCCGACAATTCTGGTGCACGTCGTGTTCAGTGCATCAAAGTGCTTGGCGGTTCCGGCCGTAAAGTCGCAAATGTTGGTGACATTATTATTGTTTCCGTTAAGGAAGCTATTCCACGCGGTCGCGTGAAAAAGGGTGACGTTCACAAAGCTGTTATTGTTCGCACAGCTAGTGAGATCAAGCGTCCGGATGGTAGCGTCATTCGTTTTGACAAAAACGCTGCTGTTTTGATTAACCAATCTAATGAGCCGATTGGAACACGCATCTTCGGGCCTGTAACCCGTGAATTGCGCGCTCGCCGGTTTATGAAAATTGTATCTCTGGCACCGGAGGTTTTGTAATGGCCCAGAAATTTAAAATTAAGAAAGGTGATCGCGTTGTCGTGATTACCGGCCGTGAAAAAGGCAAGTCCGGTGAAGTAACTGAAATCAGACGTTCTGAAAATCGCGTGATTGTTCAGGGTGTTAACATGGTTACCAAGCATGTACGCGCAAGCCAGACAGGGCCAGGTGGCATTGAGCAGAAAGAAGCACCGCTTCATATCTCAAATGTTGCGCATATTGATCCGGAAACCAGCAAGCCTACCCGCGTTGGTTTTGATGTTAAGGATGGGGTGAAAACCCGTATTGCTCGCCGCTCAGGCAAGGCAATCGGATAACTAGGAGTATATTGCTGCGATGAAAACGCGTCTACAAGATCATTATGAGACGGCTGTTCGCCCAGCGCTGATGGAAAGTTTCGGTTACACGAATAGACTGGAAGTTCCTAAGCTTGAAAAGGTAATCATCAACATGGGCGTTGGTGAAGCTGTTAAAGATTCAAAAAAGATTGAACTAGCTACCGCTGAGCTTACAGCCATTGCTGGACAGAAGCCTGTTATAACAAAGGCCAAGAATTCAGTTGCCAGTTTCAAACTGCGTGACGGGATGCCGATTGGATGTAAAGTCACACTGCGCCGTGAGCGTATGTATGAATTTATTGATCGCCTTGTTACTATTGCGCTCCCCCGTGTTCGTGATTTCAGAGGTCTAAATCCGAAAAGCTTTGATGGGCGTGGTAACTATGCCCTCGGTGTTAAGGAACAGATCATCTTTCCTGAAATCGAATATGATAAAGTTGATGCTGTCCGCGGAATGGATATTATCGTTGTTACAACCGCCAAGACCGATGATGAAGCGCGTGAATTACTCCGCGGGTTTTCATTCCCGTTCCAGGCCTAGGCAGGAGATTGTAAAATGGCTAAAGTTAGCGCTATTGATAAAAATCTGAAAAGACAAAAGAAAGTGGCAAGCAACGCGTCTCGCCGGGCACGTCTTAACGGAATTGTTAAGGACAGATCATTGCCTATCGAAGAGCGTTTTGATGCTACATTGAAACTGGCACAAATGCCGCGTAATGGAGCAAAAATCCGTTTGCGCAACCGGTGCCGTATTACCGGTCGTCCACGCGCTTATTATCGTAAGCTGGGCATGTCCCGTATTGCATTACGTGATCTGGCATCATTCGGGCAAGTGCCCGGTGTCGTGAAATCAAGCTGGTAAGGGGAGATTAGAAAATGACTATGAGTGATCCTCTTGGCGATATGCTTACACGCATCCGTAACGGCCAGTCGGCCCGCAAGGATGTTGTAAAAAGCCCTGCCTCAAATTTTAGAAGCGATGTTCTGGATGTATTAAAGCGCGAAGGTTATATTCGCGATTATTCCAGCGTTGAAGTCCGTACCGGAATCTATGAGCTAAAGATTGAGCTGAAATACCACGAAGGTCTGCCTGTTATATCCGAAATCAAGCGGGTATCACGTCCGGGTCGCCGTGTGTATTCCAAAATCAAGGATTTAGGTCAGATTTACAATGGTCTGGGCATTTCTATCCTTTCCACCCCGCGTGGCGTCCTGTCTGATCTGGAAGCACGTGAAGCCAATGTCGGCGGAGAAGTTCTCTGCCGCGTGTTCTAAGGGAGATTTGGCATGTCACGCATTGGTAGTAATCCAATCACAATACCAGAAGGTGTCAATCTGATGATTGAAAACGGTATGGTATCCGTGAAAGGTAAAAACGGTGAGCTTCAAATGGCTGTCCCGCCATTGGTCAAACTTGAAATGACAGATAACACGGTAGTGGTAAAACCGATCAACGATAATGGCAAAAGCCGTGCGTTGTGGGGAACCGCCCGCGCCACCATTAGTAATATGGTGACTGGTGTTTCAGAAGGTTTTGTTAAAAACCTGACTATCCACGGCGTTGGTTATCGCGCGCAAATGCAGGGTAATAAAATTGTCCTTGCGCTTGGTTATAGCCATCCTGTTGAAATGGAAGTGCCATCAGAAGTTAAAGCCTCTGTTGAGAATAATACGATGATCAAACTATCTAGCCATAGTAAACAAGTGCTAGGTCAGTTTGCCGCCGAAATTCGCAACAAGCGCCCACCAGAGCCATATAAAGGCAAAGGCGTTCGTTATGAAAACGAACAGATCCTGCGCAAAGAAGGCAAGAAGAAGTAGAGGCCATATTCATGAAATCATATCAATTATTCTTGCGTCGCAAGTCCAGAAACAGAACCCAGCTCAGCAAAGTGGCCAATGGTCGCCCGAGGCTATCTGTTCATCGTTCGTCTAAACATATCTATGCACAAATCATTGATGATGCGAGCGGCGTTACGCTTGCTTCTGCATCTACCCTTGATAAGGATATGAAGGGCATTGCCGGATCAAACTGTGCGGCGGCAACATCTGTTGGTAAGATGGTTGCTGAGCGGGCAAAAAAGAACGGCGTTGAAACGGTTGTATTTGACCGTGGCGGATTTATTTATCATGGCCGGGTTAAGGCGCTTGCAGATGCAGCGCGCGAAGCCGGCTTGAAATTCTAGGAGGAATGCATGGCTCGTAATGATGGACCACGCGATAATCAACGCGAAGACAGCGATCTTATTGATAAGCTCGTTGGTATTAACCGTGTCGCTAAGGTCGTAAAAGGTGGCCGGCGTTTCGGTTTTGCCGCGCTTGTTGTCGTTGGTGACACAAAAGGACGGGTTGGTTTCGGATCAGGTAAGGCAAAAGAAGTGCCGGAAGCTATCCGCAAAGCAGCAGAAGCCGCCAAGCGTAACCTGATCCGCGTACCGCTTCGTGATGGACGGACATTGCATCATGACATCGAAGGCCATTTTGGTGCCGGACATGTGGTTTTACGCGCGGCACCAGCTGGTACCGGAATTATTGCCGGTGGCCCGATGCGTGCTGTATTTGAAACTCTTGGTATTCAGGACATTGTCGCGAAATCCATTGGTACATCAAACCCACATAACATGATTAAAGCAACGTTTTCCGCTCTAAAAGGCATTCAGGCACCGCGCGCGGTTGCCGCCAAGCGTGGTAAGCGGGTTGCTGATATTCTCGGCAGTAAGAAAAACAAGGTCGAGGAAAGTAAAACTACTGAGGCCGTTGAGGCCTGATAAAGGGGAATAGGTATGGCAGCGAAAGCAACAGTGCGAGTGACCCAAACCGGTAGCCCAATTGGACGCAGGGCTGATCAACGCCAGACGTTGGTTGGACTTGGTCTGAATAAAATTGGTCGCACCAAGGTTCTAGAAGATACTCCGTCAGTGCGCGGGATGATCAACAAGGTTGCACATCTTGTTCGCGTTGATGATGATCAGAAATAAGGGTGACCAGATATGAAACTTCATGAAATCAAAGATAATGATGGCGCGCGCAAGACTGGTAAACGTCTGGGTCGTGGCATTGGTTCCGGTAAAGGTAAAACCTCAGGCTCAGGTCATAAAGGTCAGAAAGCGCGTTCAGGCGTAGCGATTAATGGCTTTGAGGGTGGCCAGATGCCAATTAACCGGCGTCTGCCGAAGCGCGGATTTAATAATATCTTCCGCCGCCGTTATGCCATTGTTAATCTGGGTGATATCCAGTCTGTTATCGATAACGGTAAGCTGGATGCCAAAAAGGACATTGATGCAACCGCATTGATCGCGTCTGGTCTGGTCACGCATCCGCGTGATGGTATTCGACTGCTTGGTAATGGTGAGCTGAAGGCAAAAGTGACTATCCATGTTGCTGGTGCATCAGCATCTGCACGGACAGCGGTTGAAGCCGCTGGCGGATCGCTTGTCGTCATCGAAAAAGCAGTATCCGATAGCGATAGCAAAACCAAATCTAAAACCAAGGAAAGCGGTAAGTCATAATGGCAAGATCGCCTGACAGAATGGCCGTTGGTGCAGGACTGGGTGCTTTCAGTAAAGCATCTGACTTGCGTCAACGTATTCTGTTCACCCTTGGTGCACTGATTGTCTACCGGCTGGGAACATATATTCCGGTGCCGGGTATCAATCCTGATGTGCTAAGTGATATTTTCAGCCGGAATTCTTCTGGTATTCTGGGCATGTTTGACATGTTCAGCGGCGGCTCACTTGGCCGTATGACGATTTTTGCATTGACTATCATGCCCTATATTACGGCATCGATTATCATGCAGTTAATGACATCTATTGTTCCCAGCCTTGAAACATTGAAAAAAGAAGGCGAGGCTGGCCGTAAGATTATTAACCAGTATACCCGTTATCTGACGGTATTGCTGGCAACGGTGCAGGGCTATGGTATTGCTGTTGGCCTTGAACAGGCTGAGGGTGTTGTCTATGACCCCGGCATGTTCTTCCGGGTTACTACTGTGGTGACACTTGTTGGCGGCACATTGTTCTTGATGTGGCTGGGTGAGCAAATCACTCAACGCGGTGTCGGTAATGGTATCTCATTGATCATTTTCTCCGGTATTGTTGCAAATCTGCCTAGTGCTCTGGCCGGTACGTTTGAGCTTGGCCGGACAGGGGCGTTATCACCGTTTCTAATTCTGTTTTTCCTGATGATGGCGGTTGGTGTTATCGCGTTTATCGTGTTTATCGAACGGGCGCAACGGCGTATCCTGATACAGTATCCAAAACGCCAGCAAGGTAATAAAACCTTTGGTGGGGAATCCTCGCATCTGCCGCTTAAGGTCAATGTCGCTGGTGTTATCCCGCCTATCTTTGCGTCTTCACTATTGCTGATGCCTGTTTCTGTTCTCAGCCTGACTAATTCCGCTGATGGTGGTGCCGGATGGCTGGTCACGCTTAATGCTCTGCTTGGTCGGGGACAGCCACTTTATCTGGGCATCTACATTGCGCTGATCGTATTCTTTGCCTTTTTCTATACCGCGATTGTGTTCAACCCTTCGGAAACATCTGAAAATCTGCGCCGGTATGGCGGTTATGTTCCGGGTATTCGTCCGGGTCAGCCAACAGCGGATTATCTGGATTATGTGCTAACACGGTTGACTGTTCTGGGCGCGGCTTATCTATCGGCGGTATGTATTCTGCCGGAAATCCTGATTAGCCAGTATAGCGTTCCGTTCTATTTTGGTGGCACCAGCTTGCTAATTGTTGTGACAGTGACTCAGGATACAATGACACAAGTGCAATCACATCTGATGGCGCATCAATATGAAAGCCTGATCCGTAAATCCAACTTGCGGGGGAAGAAAAGATGATAGTGATTCTTCTTGGCCCTCCGGGTGCTGGTAAAGGCACGCAAGCCACACGTTTGATGGATAAACATGGTTTTGTCCAATTATCAACCGGTGATATGTTGCGCGATGCTATTGCCAAAGGCACTGAATTGGGCAAGAAGGCCAAATCTATTATGGATGCTGGTAAGCTGGTCGAAGATAGTATAATCCTTGACATGATCCGGGAACGGCTAGTTGACGGCAATCACAAAAAGGGTGTTATTCTGGATGGGTTTCCAAGAACGCTAACTCAGGCAGAAGAACTGGATGCCATGTTGACCGAAATGGAACTTGGTATTGACCATGTGATTGAAATGCAGGTGGATGAGCAAATGCTGGCAGATCGTATTGTCAAGCGTGCAGCAGAATCCGAACAGGTTCGTGATGATGATACTGTTGAGGTGCTACAACAGCGGCTCAAGGTTTATCATGATAGTACCGCCCCTATCATTCCCTATTATCGGGTTAAGGGTGCGTTGAGTGTTGTTGATGGTATGCAGACGATAGAATCTGTCGCTTCAGCAATTGATGATATTATTGGTGGTTGGGAGGTCTGACCACGCTTGACTGTAACGAACTAATGGCTATAATTCGCGCTTCAGATTATGTAGTTGTGCGAAAGTCCAATTAGGGCAGGTTCCGGTCGAATTAAAAAAGGAGAGGGCAGTGGCTCGTATTGCTGGTGTCAACATACCGACAAAGAAAAGGGTAAAAATTGCCCTAACATATATTCATGGCATTGGCATGACGTCTGCCAATAAGATATGTGAAAAGGCTGGTTTGACCGAAGAACGTCGTGTCAATGACCTGACCGAGGATGAATTAACTCGGATCAGAGATATCATTGATGGCGATTTTCTAGTAGAAGGCGATCTTCGCCGCCAAACGTCAATGGCTATCAAGCGTTATCTTGATCTCGGCTGTTTAAGAGGTTTGCGCCATCGTCGTAACCTGCCGGTTCGAGGACAGCGTACCCATACAAACGCACGTACACGCAAAGGCCCAGCCAAGGCCATCGCTGGTAAGAAGAAATAAGGCGATAGGAGAGCATTATGGCAAAACAACCATCACAAGCCCGCGTGAAACGCCGTGAGAAGAAGAATATTTCAAATGGCGTTGCCCATGTGAATTCTTCATTCAACAACACAAAGATCACTATTACTGATGTTCAAGGCAATGCCATTTCATGGTCTTCTGCTGGTGGCATGGGTTTTAAGGGATCACGGAAATCCACACCTTACGCGGCACAGTTGGCCGCTGAGGATGCCGGAAAGAAAGCCATGGAACATGGCGTGAAAACAATCGACGTTCAGGTAAGTGGGCCGGGTACTGGCCGCGAATCTGCACTGCGTGCATTACAATCCGTTGGCTTTAATATTAGCTCAATCCGTGATGTAACGCCTATTCCGCATAATGGGTGTCGTCCGCGCAAACGTCGTCGCGTCTAATCTAACCAATTAGCACGCACTGAAATTTTGCTATTAGTCTGATCCCAATTGTGATCAGCGGCAATGAGTATAAAAGGATACTGGCTATGATCGAATTGAACTGGCAGGAACTCAAAAAACCAGAAAAGCGTAACGTGAGTTATGATGAGCATAACAGCAATAAAGCGACGATGACGATTGATCCGTTTGAGCGTGGTTTTGGTGTTACTGTTGGTAATTCATTAAGACGTGTTCTGTTGTCTTCATTGCAAGGTGCGGCCATTACATCTATCCAGATTCAGGGCGTTCTGCATGAGTTTTCATCCATTGCCGGTGTTAACGAAGATGTGACTGACATTGTGCTTAACCTCAAAGGTGTTGCTGTTAAAATGTCTGTTGAGGGGCCAAAGCGTCTGCGTTTGAATGCCGAAGGGCCTTGTGTGGTAACCGCTGGCATGATCAATCTGGTCAACGGCGTTGAGATTATGAATCCGGATCATGTTGTTTGCACGCTCGATGAAGGCGCAACACTTGGCATGGAACTAACTGTCAACACAGGCAGCGGTTATGTTCCGGCAAGCGCAAGCAAGCACGAAGACCCGCCAATTGGACTGGTTCCGATTGATGCCATTTATTCCCCAATTCGTCAGGTTGCGTACAAGGTCGAAAACACCCGTGTTGGCCAGCGTACCGATTTTGATAAACTGATCCTTACCGTGGAAACAGACGGGTCAATCAACCCCGAAGACGCGGTAGCCTATGCCGCCAGAATTATTCAGGATCAGTTGCAGTATTTCATCAACTTCGAAGAGCCAAAATCAACACAGGCCAGCGAAGAAATTGATGATATTCCGTTTAACCGTAATCTGTTACGGAAAGTGGATGAGCTGGAACTTTCTGTCCGTTCAGCAAATTGCCTGAAAAACGATAACATCGTTTATATCGGTGATCTATGCTTGAAGACAGAGCCTGAAATGTTGCGTACGCCAAATTTTGGGCGTAAGTCACTCAATGAAATCAAGGAAGTCCTGCAAAATATGGGACTTGAGCTTGGAATGGATATCCCGTATTGGCCACCAGAAAATATCGAAGAGCTGGTCAAGCGTCTTGATGAGCCTTTCTAAGCCAATTTTTGCGTTAACTGGAGAAATCACATGCGCCATCGTATATCTGGTCGGAAATTAAACCGCACGTCACAGCATCGCCAGATGTTGTTCCGTAACATGTCACAGGCGTTGATACGGCATGAGCAAATTGTTACAACCCTTGCCAAGGCACGGGAATTACGCCCTGTTGTGGAAAAACTGATTACGCTTGGTAAGCGTGGTGATCTGCATGCGCGCCGTCAGGCTTTTGCCCGTTTGCGTGATAATGATATGACTAGCAAGCTGTTTGAAGTGCTGGGCAAGCGTTACGCTGATCGTAATGGCGGATATACTCGCATCATCAAGGCTGGCCATCGTTATGGTGATGCCGCGTCAATGGCTGTTATCGAATTTGTCGATAGAGACGAAGATGCACGCGGACTTGGTGATCGTCCGGATGAAGAAATGGTTGAAGCCACCGCATAAACATTACCTATTTATTGAATTTAACAAAGGCCGGTTTTAATACCGGCCTTTTTGTTTATACTCAGCGTCATGACGACTTCATCTGATGGATTATTTACACAGACAACAGCGCGACCGCTAGCTGATACCTTGCGGCCGCTAGAGCTGGATGTCGTTTCCGGTCAGGATCATCTGCTTGGTGTTGATGGCAGTTTGCGGCGCATGGTAGATGCCGCTAAATCGGGTCAGCCTTTCCCGTCATTAATATTCTGGGGATCACCCGGAACCGGAAAAACAACGATTGCCAGATTACTGGCTGATGCCATAGGCATGCAATTTGAACCTGTATCGGCTGTTTTTGATGGGGTCGCTGATTTGCGCCGTGTTTTTGCCCGCGCCAAGGAAAACAGCGCGGCAGGCCAGAAAACGCTGATGTTTGTTGATGAGGTGCATCGGTTTAACAAAGCCCAGCAGGATGGGTTGTTACCACATGTCGAAGACGGGCTGGTTACGCTGGTCGGTGCCACCACGGAAAACCCCAGTTTCGCACTCAACGGCGCCTTGTTATCACGATGTCAGGTGATGGTGCTTAACCGGCTGGATGATCACGCGCTTCAGCAAATCATTAGCCGTGCAGAAACCCATTATGGAAAACCGCTTCCGTTAACCGATGATGCTCGCGCCATGTTATGCGGGATGGCGGATGGTGATGGCCGTTATTGTCTTAATGCGGTCGAAACGATTATGGCACAGGTGACAGATGCATCTGCGCCATTATCGGTTGATGATCTGGGGCATGTGTTGTCACGCCGCGCGATGGCTTTTGATCGGGCTGGTGATCAGCATTATAATCTGATGTCAGTCTTGCATAAATCCTTGCGGTCGTCTGATGCTGATGCGGCGTTATACTGGTTTGCGCGGATGGTTATAGGCGGGGAAGATATTCATTATATCTTGCGCCGGTTAACCCGATTTGCGGCAGAAGACATAGGACTGGCAGAACCGGACGCATTGCCGCGCGCTATCGCCAGCTGGAATAGTTTTGAACGGCTTGGCTCGCCCGAAGGCGAATTATCCGTGGCTCAGCTTATTCTATATCTGGCAACCGCCCCTAAATCAAACGCCGTTTATGCAGCGTATAACGCGGCAATGCGGGCGGCCAGGGATACCGGTTCACTATCACCGCCAGCGCATATGCTAAACGCGCCTACTGGATTGATGAAAGAGCTGGGCTATGGCCAGAATTATGTATATGACCATGACACGCCGGATGGATTTTCTGGCCAAAGCGGTTTTCCTGATGATATGGCACGGCAGAGATTTTATTATCCGGCTGAGCGTGGTTTTGAACGTGAGGTTCAGAAACGGCTTGATTGGTGGGCAAAACGGCGCGAACAAAAAGGCAAATCTGAATGAATAACAGGTTTGATCGCTTTGTTGGCATAGACTGGTCTGGTGCTAAAGGCACGCATCATAAAGGCATTCAGGTAGCGGTGCTGGATGCCGATACCACACAGGCAGAATTAATCGCCCCACCGGATCGGCGCGGATGGTCGCGGCAGATGGTTATGGACTGGTTGATATCTCAACGTCAGTCGGGTTTGCGGGTGCTGGCCGGTTTTGATTTTGCCTTTGCCCATCCATTTATGGATGAAAATCATTATTTTCCCGAATATACCAGCAATCCCAGAACACCGCCGGATTTATGGGCGTTGGTTGATGCGGCTAGCCGGCATTGGCCTGATCATTATGGTGGCGGTATCTGGCAGGATCAGGATTTGCGGCGATATTACAATGCCCCGCGTGGCAAAGATGGTTCCGGCGGGCGCGGCGACCGGTTTCTGTCACGGCGGCGATTAACCGAATTAAATACAAAAACCCGTCACCATCGCGCCCCGTCACCAACATTTAATTGCGTGGGCCCCGCGGGCGTTGGGACAGGTTCATTGGCTGGCATGCGGATATTGCATGCCTATCAGAATGATATGCATATCTGGCCTATATCCAGCACACCCCATACGGCATCACCGCTTGTTGTGGTTGAGATTTTTCCCGCGTTGTATTTTACCATGGCAGGAATAACCGACCGGATGAAAGCGGCTGATCCGCTGGATGCGTTGAACAGGGGGCTAGCCTATTTCGGGGCTGACAGCATGGCGGCCGTGACCAAAGGATTGCCGGATCGGGATGATCTGGATGCCCTGATTTCTGCGGCCGCGTTGAAATCCTGTCATGATCCGGCGGCGGTTTTCCCCATATCAGCGGAATATAAGCTGGCGGCGGCATGCGAAGGCTGGATATTTGGCTCATCTTGCGATAATAACAGCGTATGATGAACTGGATAGCCATAGCCATTGGTGGGGCGATTGGGGCGGTATCGCGTTACGGTATCGCGCAGGCCGTTATCATGATTAATGGCGCAAACGCGGCACCGCTTGCTACTACCATGGTTAATGTCATCGGGTCTGGGCTGATGGGGGTTATTTATGGATATCTGTCGGCTGGCGGCATGATGGCCGAAACCGTACGGGTATTTATCATGATCGGTTTTTTAGGTGCGTTGACTACTTTTTCTACGTTTTCCATGGATATTATGGCGGCGATAGATCGCGGTCAGATAATCTATGCCGTGATCTATGCGGCGGTTTCGGTCGCGGGATCAGTTCTGGCATTTATATTGGCGGTGCTGATGATGCGCGCCATGAGTGGAGCAGGGTAGTAGCATGACAGACACACCGCCGTTATCTATCACAATAGAAGAACAGGATGCTGACATGCGGCTTGATCGCATGCTACGCAAACGGTTTGCCGGTCTGACACAGGGCGTGATAGAAAAATCACTTAGAACAGGAAAAATCAGAGTGGATGGGGCGCGGATCAAAGCCTCTTACCGGCTGGTTTCTGGTGATGTTCTTTCGATGGCTGTCAGCATACTGGAACAAAGCCAATCTGCCTTGGCAAAGCCGCAAAAACCGGTTTCAAAGCCGCCATCAAAAGCGTTGATTGCCACCTTGCGCGGGGCTGTCATTGTTGAAACGAATGATTATATCGCGATTAATAAACCCAATGGGCTGGCTGTGCAGGGCGGTACCGGAACCAGAGAGCATATTGATGGCGCGGTTGCCGCTGCATTTCCTGATGGTAATAAACCGCTTCTGGTGCATCGGCTGGATCGTGATACTTCTGGTGTTCTGGTGCTTGCTAAACATGGCAAGGCGGCGCGAATAATGGCAAAAGGGTTTCAATCCCGCCTGCATGAAAAA
>JABIWM010000189.1 GCA_018701255.1 Alphaproteobacteria bacterium
ATATCATTGCCTAATATCATTTTCTGATATCATTTTCTGATATCATTTGCTGGTATCATACTAAAAATGAGGAGATTATCATGACGATTAGCTCACCACGGATCGGTATTTGTATGGGTAGCCAGTCTGACTGGGCTTGCATGCGTCATGCTGCTGACATACTGGATCAGCTTCAGGTGGCTTATGAAACGCGCATTATTTCTGCGCATCGCACCCCTGACCGTTTAAAATCATATACCCAACAGGCACAGGATAATGGCATTCAGGTTATTATTGCCGGTGCTGGCGGGGCGGCGCATCTGCCCGGTATGCTGGCGGCGTACACAACGATTCCCGTTATGGGTGTTCCGGTGGAAAGCAAAGCACTAAAAGGCATGGATTCGCTTTTGTCTATTGTTCAGATGCCTGCTGGTGTTCCGGTCGCCAGTTTTGCTATCGGTCATGCTGGTGCAACTAATGCCGGATTAATGGCCGCGTCTATTGTTGCGGTGGCCGATGATGATCTGTCCAAGCGGCTTAAGGCGTGGCGGCAAAATCAAACCGATGCCATTGCCGACTCCCCTGTTGACGATAATTAGGAAAGCGGCCTGATCATGATGCCACAACATGCTTTACCAGAAACAGCAATGATCGGTGTGCTTGGTGGTGGCCAACTAGGGCGCATGATCATAGAATCTGCATCAGCGCTGGGTTATCGTTGTCATGTCTTTGCCCCGATGGGTGATGCGCCGGCGACCGATATTGCCAGCATGGTAACACGCGCCGATTATGATGATACGGCCGCGTTGACCGCATTTGCCAAATCAGTATCGGCCGTGGTCTGTGAGTTTGAAAATGTTCCGGTTGCGGCAATGGATATACTGGCAAAACATATCCCCGTCTGTCCGGGCGGCAAGGCATTGGGCGTTGCCCAGCACCGGCTAAAAGAAAAAACGATGGCACAATCCATTGGCATTGCCACCCCGCGTTTTAGCGCCATTAACAATCCGGCCAGTTTGTCAGATGCCATAGCAACATTTGGCAATGGTATCCTGAAAACATGCCGCATGGGATATGATGGCAAAGGCCAGATGCGGCTATCTGTTGATACTATGCCGGATGATGCCTTTGCCCAGATGGGGTCTGATGATCTGATACTGGAAGAGCTGATTGATTTTTCTGCCGAAGCCAGCTTTCTTGTTGCCAGAGATCAGCACGGCCAGATGACTACATGGCCAGCCAGCATTAATCAGCACCGCAACGGCATTCTGCATATTAGTGAGGCACCAGCAACCGCAGATATATTATCGCCTGCACTGGAAAAAGAAGGCATGGATGCGGTTATGGCTATCGCTGAACATCTTGATCTGACTGGAGTTCTGGCAGTGGAAATGTTTATCACTTCGTCTGGCACATTGTTATTTAATGAAATTGCCCCACGGCCACATAATTCATTCCACTGGACTATCGAAGGCGCGGATACAAGCCAGTTTGCACAACTGGTTCGCATTGCCGCCGGATTACCGCTTGGTTCTACCCATGCCCATGCCCGATGGCGGATGACAAATATTCTGGGCGAGGACATGCCGGAACTGGATGCTGCCTTTGGCCGGTCAGGGGTGCATATCCACCGATACGGCAAGGCAGAAGCACGCCAAGGCCGGAAAATGGCACATCTTAACGAACAGCTGGATTAATCCGGCTTACGAAGTGTCGATAGATCAAATGGTGTGGCCTGATACAAATCATGTATCCAGTTTGTGATGAATAAAAACGCAAATGGCCGCCAGTAATTGACCGGTGCATGATCAGGATCATTATTGGGAAAATAATTTAACGGCAAAGCGGTTTCCAGCCCCTCAATCTGATCGCGATGATATTCCGCGGCCAGCGTATGCGCATCATATTCTAGATGATTAAGCACATATAAATCACCTGTATCATGATGGCGAACAATGCCGGGGCCTGCATCCGGGCTTTCAGCCAGAATATCCAAGCGGTCATGATGGCGGATTTCTGCCGACCGGTTTTCGGTAAAGCGTGATACCGGCATAGGAAAGTTATCGGTAAAGCCTTTCATCAGCCGTGAAGCATTTTCGGTAAGCTTATGATCAAATACGCCGAACAGTTTTTCCCCGATAAGATGTTTTTTTATCTGGTGGAAATGATAAAGAAGCGCCTGCCCACCCCAGCATATCCCCAACCGGCGGAAACAATGATCGCGTGACCAATCCATAATGGCCACCAGTTCCTGCCAGTAATTGACATCTTCGAAATCCAGCTGTTCTACGGGTGCACCGGTGATAATAATACCGTCAAAAAACTCATCCCGCACATCATCCAGCGACCGGTAGAACCGGCGCAGATAGCCCGGTTCGGTATTGCGCGGCTTATAGCTGGCGGTGGTCATTAAGGTTAGCTCAATTTGCAGAGGGCTATTGCCCAGCAGACGCGCAAACTGAATTTCCGTTTCTTCTTTTTTGGGCATGAGATTAAGAAACAATAGCTTAATCGGCCGGATATCCTGCACGACAGCGCGATCACTAATGATCAGATCAACATTTTCGTCTTCCAGCACCGCACGGGCAGGAAGATCAGATTGAATTTTAATAGGCACGGCACAACTCTTTTCTAGAACATATCAACAACAGACAAATAACCGGTTCAGGAACGAACCCATGGCGGCGATAGCCGCCCCATCATTCGTCCGGCCATTTTTATGCCTGTCTTTGCCATATGGCGGGCAGGTGCCGTTACTTTAGGAAGAAATGAAACCTCACGCAGACGGCGAGAGATAAACTGATCCAGTTTGTCATGATCCGCGCCCGGATTAGCAACCCAGTACGCCAGCGTTGCGCTATATACGCCAGCTAGCAATATCCGCTTGGAATAGAAATTAAAATCAACCGACCTGTCACCGGCAATACGCCACATGCAATCAATAGACCGGTAAAGTGTCTGTACAGCAACCGGTGCATGTTGTGGACGTGCCAGCATTTGCAAAGCCCGTGATACCGCTTCGCGATGCGGGGCGGCGGCATCCAGTCTGATCAAGATCAGCGATTTGATAGTGGCCGTCACACCGTCGGGGCGATGTTCCAATGCGGCAAAAGATTTGATCATATCCTGATCGCTCATACTGACAAAGGCTTCTACTGCGCTAATAGCGCCACGCGGAAACAGTTTTGCCAAGTCATCCGCTGACAGATTAAGGTCTTGCCCTGCGGCTTCCATGGCTTTATCTGTCCATCCATCGAATGGAACATGAACCAGCATGGCGTTTACTACGGTATGAATATCAACGTTTTTCATCATTATCACCTTTGTTATGTTATATAGGTATGATCTGGTGATGTGCAATCCTTTTTGAAAATCCGCCATCTATTTGCGGGGTTTTGTGATGTGTTTCGGCTGATTATATATGCCTTTAGGCTTTGCATGGGCTATGATCTATGATATAAGCACCACTTCTTAGGTGAAAACTCTGTCTTTTTGATGGATTAATCCTCAGATTATGATAGAAATTGTTAAATCATCGAGAATATTCGAAAGGAATGATGCCAAAGTGTTCGTAACAGTCAGAGACAATAATGTCGATCAAGCTCTGCGCGTCCTGAAAAAGAAGATGCAACGCGAAGGGATGTTCCGTGAAATGAAAAACCGCCGTAATTACGAAAAGCCGTCAGAACGGCGCGCTCGTGAAACCGCGGAATCAACTCGTCGTGTACGCAAACTGATGCGTAAGCGGCTTGAGCGTGAGGGCTTCTAGTCCAAGCTTTCCATGATTGATCTATGAAAAAAGCCACCCATTTTGAGGTGGCTTTATTTTTTGTCATGTTAAGTAAAATCAGGTGGGTTCCGGCTAATATTTATCCCGTCATAATGCCAGTAATATGGCCAGAACCCTAATGTGATTTCTTATCTGATTTCAAATGATCTAGTGACCACCTGACATGGTTTTAATAATGTCTTCACACACTTTCTTAGCATCACCAAATAACATCATGGTGTTGTCGTTAAAGAATAACGGGTTATCCACCCCAGCATAGCCCGACGCCATAGAACGCTTGACGAACAGTACCGTCTTGGCACGTTCCACATCCAGAATAGGCATGCCATAAATGGCAGAAGTCGGATCCGTTTTCGCCAGCGGATTAGTCACATCATTCGCCCCAATGACGAACGCCACATCAGTCTGGGCAAAATCACGGTTGATTTCATCCAGTTCCAGCACTTCGTCATATGGAACATTGGCTTCGGCTAGCAGAACATTCATATGCCCCGGCATACGGCCAGCCACCGGATGGATAGCATATCGCACATTAACGCCTTCGGCTTTCAGCATATCCGTCATTTCACGCAATGCGTGCTGTGCCTGTGCTACGGCCATGCCATAACCCGGAACAATAATGACAGATGACGCATTACCCATGATAAAGCTGGCATCATCGGCGCTGCCTTTCTTAACGACTTTATCGCCGTTATCTGCGGCAGTACCTGTTGCCGCTTCACCGCCAAAGCCGCCCAGAATCACGCTGAAGAAAGACCGGTTCATCCCCTTACACATAATGTAGGACAGAATAGCACCACTCGCCCCAACCAGTGAGCCGGTGATAATCAACAACGGATTACCAAGCGTAAATCCGATACCAGCGGCCGCCCATCCCGAATAGGAATTAAGCATGGATATCACCACCGGCATATCCGCACCACCAATAGGAATAATGATCAGAACGCCAGCGATCAACGCAATCGCAAACACAAGCCAGAACGCAACAATGCTGTTTGTTGTTGCCATCCACGCCACTAACGCAATCAGCAGAATACCAAGCGCGGCATTCAGAATATGCTGGCCGGGAAACGTAACCGGCTTGCCCGTGATCAGACCTTGCAGTTTACCAAACGCAATGATGGAACCGGTGAAGGTAATCGCACCAATGGCCAGACCTAATGACATTTCAATCAGACTGCCCATGGCAATATTGCCCGGAACACCAATGCCATACGGCGTGGGGTTATAAAACGCCGCCATCGCAACGGTACATGCCGCCAGACCAACCAGCGAATGGAAAGCCGCCACAAGTTGCGGCAAGGCCGTCATTTGAATGCGCATGGCAATAAAGCCGCCAATACCGCCACCAATGACAATACCCGCAATGATCAATCCGTAACTGTTAACCTCAGGTAGGGAAATCGTGGTCAGAATGGCAATCGCCATACCACCCATGCCATAAAAATTACCAGAACGTGCTGTTTCTGGTGACGATAGACCGCGCAAAGCCATGATAAACATCACGGCGGCGATCAGATAAAGATATGCTGAAAATGACGCGCCCATATCTATTTCCCTTTACGCTTGAACATGGCCAGCATGCGCTGGGTTACAATAAATCCACCAAAGATATTAATGGATGCCAGAATGACCCCGATAAAGCCCATGATCTGGGCAAAGCCAAACTCCGATGGGCCAGCCGCGATTAAAGCACCGACAATAATCACCGAAGAAATGGCATTGGTCACACCCATCAATGGTGAGTGCAGAGCAGGCGTTACACGCCAGACCACATAATAGCCAACAAAACAGGCCAGAATCAGAACTGTTAATCCGAAATAAAGCGGCTCAACAGCACCATGCCCAACCGCGTCAGAACCCATGCTGGTAATGGCATTCTCAAGCGATTTGCTGGATTCCAGCAATTCGGATGCCTGTCCGGAAATTGTTTTTGCCTGTGACAGCAGAACATCACTCGCCATCTTTATCCCCTTCCTTTTTTGTAGACGCCTTAGCTGGCTTTGCCGCTTTTGTCGACTTAGCTGGTTTAGCCGCCTTGGTAATTAGGCTACTGGTAATGATTTCATCATCACTATCTGTTTTGAGAGATTTGCTTTCTTCGTCCCAAAGATTTGTCATAAAATTAAGCACATTCTTGGCATATAGACTGGACGCTACCTCAGGCAGACGACCAGCAATATTAGTATATCCGACCAGAGTCACGCCATGCTTGACGGTGACTTTTCCGGGCTCACTCAATGGACAGTTACCGCCCTGTTCCACCGCCAGATCAACAATGACCGAACCCGGCTTCATGGATTTAACCATGTCTTCCGTTACCAGAACCGGTGCCGGACGGCCGGGAATAAGCGCCGTTGTGATAATAATATCCTGTGTCTTGATTGTATCAGAAATCAGCTGGGCCTGTTTGGCTTTATAGCCATCGCTCATTTCTTTGGCATAACCACCTGATGTTTCTGCCGCCTTGAACTCCTCGTCTTCGACAGCAACAAACTTACCGCCCAGCGATTCGACCTGTTCTTTCACGGCTGGCCGCACATCGGTAGCAGAAACCACCGCACCAAGCCGTTTGGCTGTTGCAATCGCCTGCAATCCGGCAACACCAGCACCCATAACCAGTACCTTGGCTGGCGGCACTGTTCCCGCCGCCGTCATCATCATGGGAAAGGCACGGGTAAACACGGCACTTGCCTCAAGCACGGCACGATATCCGGCCAGATTAGCCTGACTGGACAGAACATCCATCGATTGCGCCCGTGTAATCCGCGGCACCAGCTCAAGCGCGTATCCGGTCACACCAGCATCACCTAGCATCGCACCGGTATCGGTATCGCTATACGGTTCCATCAAGCTGATTACTGTTGAGCCAGCAGACATTTTGCCAATCTCATCCTTGCTTGGTGGCCGCACCTTGAATACCAGATCAGCACCCAGCGCTTTGGCGGTTGTTACCATGCTGGCACCAGCCGCTTCAAACGCGCTATCGGGAATAAGCGCAGCATCGCCAGCACCTTTTTCAACAGCCACCGAAAAGCCCAATCCAATAAGCTTTTTAATGGTATCCGGTACAGCGGCGACACGACTTTCGTCACTTCGTGTTTCTTTTGGAATTCCAATTATCATCATTTATCCTCACGTTCAGCGTCTTCCGTAGTATTATGTTGCCAGAGATGGTCTGGCAGTCCTGCAAGTTGAGCCGTTTCTTTTTGTCGGCTCCTTAATGTTTCCACATCAAAATCATCTATCAAACCTTCGAACAGGCGATGCCAGTTTACCTCAGCTTTCAGATGCATGAAAACAGAGCCTAAACCAAGCGCGGCTCTATCCATTAAAACAAACTCACGCGGGGGCTTTACGCCACCAATGCGTTTTAATTCTTCATGAACCTGCATCGCCAGCTCGCGCCCATAAGCACCACCACGCATATCCTGAATGGGTCTGGCACGATCTTCTAGTAATGGAGTGTAAATGAAACGTGCCCATATGTTCAAGACATTTACGGTTTCCCGATCCAGTCCTCTAAATCCCCAATATTCATAGGCGGCAACGGCCTGTTCTTCGTTATCATCGCGCAACGCTTGATAAAGCTCAATCACGCCCCGGACAAAATCCGGCCTAAACAGACGAATACAGCCATAATCCAGCAAATTCACACCGCCATCTTTGGTAATGGTATAATTGCCGGGATGGGGGTCACCGTGAATAACGCCATAGTAATAAAACGGAACATACCATGTTCGGAACATGTTTTCTGCTACCTTATTACGCAGGGACTGATCTTCGTTTTCCTCAATGAATGTTTTCAGCTTAGAACCTTCTAGCCATGTCATGGACAACAACCGCTGGGTAGAAAGCGCATCAACCGTTTCCGGCACATGGGCGCCCTCAACATCATTGAGCATGGCACGGTAAAGCCGCATATTTGCCGCCTCGCGCCGATAGTCCAGTTCTTCTTCCAGCCGTTCCGCCAGTTCTGTATGAATCTCAGATGTTGAAATGGCTTTGTCATATCGCTCGTAAAGCGAAAAGATCAATTTCAGCTGGCGCAAATCTGCTTGCACCGCTGATGCCATATCCGGATATTGCAGCTTACACGCCAGATGTGCACCATCATGGCCAGTGGCGCGATGCACCTGTCCCAGCGACGCGGCGGCGGCGGCGGTTTTTTCAAACTCGGCAAATTGCGCCTGCCAGTCCGATCCCAGCTCGGATGCCATGCGGCGCTTAACAAACAGCCAGCCCATAGATGGTGCATCGGTTTGCAGATTAGCCAGTTCTTCGGCATATTCACGCGGCAGGGCTTCGGGTATCGTGGCAAGGATTTGCGCGACTTTCATCAACGGGCCTTTCAGCCCACCCAGCGCATCACGCAACTTTGCCGCGTGTTCTTCGCGATTGATCTTAATGCCCAGATAGCGCTCACCAGCCATTTTTATAGCCAGATTACCCATCGTGCCGGTCACACGGGCATAACGCCGGAAACGGCCGCCTATTCCTGATTTCTCATCAGCCATGCGTCACCTTATTTCCGTTTTCTGTTATGCCGGATAATTCACTTTCCAGCTGATCAATCATGCCTGCAATCATATCCAGCCCTGATGACCAGAACGCCGGCTCACGCGCATCCAGTCCAAACGGTGCAAGCGCTTCGTCATGACGTTTGGTGCCGCCCGCGCGTAATAAATCCTGATAAGCCGCAACAAAAGCGGAACGCTCAGCATCGGTGCCGGCATGTTGATATTTTTGCCACAACGCCCCAACCAGCCCATCACCAAACGCATAGGCATAAACATAAAACGGCACATGAATAAAATGCGGAATGAACCCCCAAAGCGGCCGGTAGTTATCATCCATACGGATAGCCGAACCCAACGCTTCGCTTTGTGTTTCCATCCAGATATCGCTGATCTGATCCAGCGTTAGTTCAGCCGATTGCCGCATATCATGGACTCTGGTTTCAAAATTGTGAAAGCCGATTTGCCGCACAACCGTGTTCAGCATGTCTTCGATTTTACCTGCCAATAAAGCCCGCCGCTGGGTGCTGTCTGTTGTCTGTTCCATAAGCCGGTTAAACACCAGCATCTCACCAAATACGGATGCGGTTTCGGCCAGCGTTAATGGCGTACCGGCCATCAGATGCCCCTGATCAGCGGCCAGCAATTGATGAATCCCGTGACCAAGTTCATGTGCCAATGTCATAACATCACGCACCTTGCCATGAAAATTGACCAGAATATACGGATGCGCAGATGGCACAGTCGGATGCGAAAACGCGCCTGATGCTTTACCGGAACGGGTTGGTGCATCAATCCAGTTGCGATCAAAAAACCATTCTGCCATCTGGGCAAACACCGGATCAAACTGACCAAAAGCATCAAGAATAATCGCCCGCGCCTCATCCCATGTGAATACACGGTCATCATCCCCCGGCACTGGCGCGTTACGATCCCACCAGTCCAGCTGATCCTTACCCATCCAGCGGGCTTTCATCTGATAATAGCGATGGCTGAGATTTGGCATAGCCGCCGTGACGCTGTTAGCCAGCTGGTCTACCACCACATCCTCAACATCATTAGCCAGATTGCGTGACGATACCGGACGGGTGAAGTTCCGCCATTTATCATCAACCTGCTTATCCTTGGCAATCGTATTCAGAATTAACCCCATGATGCGGCTATTCGCGGCTAAAACCTCTGATCTGGCCAGACCAGCTTTGCGCCGAACGTCCGGATCAGGATCGCTCATCATATCCATAATTTCTGCTTCGGTAACATGCTTGCCGTCTATCGGAAAGCTCAACCCTGCCGCCGTTTCATCAAATAATCTGACCCATGCGCCGCGTCCCGAAGACTGGCGGTCAATCAGCATGGTTTCCAGTTCCAGCGACAGCTGATGATCACGAAACGCCCTGACCAGTCTGATCCATGGCGCCCATCTATGCATCACCGGATCAGCCATGATCCGTTGCATATCGGCATCATCCATCTGTGCCAGTTCATGTTCAATAAACACAAGCTTGGCGTGGATAGCATTTTCTGCTTCTCGTGTATCTTGCGCCTGTTTGCTGGTTTCCGGCCGGGACAGATCAGCCGCGAAAGACAAATCCGCAAAACTGGTTAAACGTGAGGTCAGCTCGGACAGCGATTGATAGGCAATCAGAAGCATATTCAGCGTGGCGCCATCAGACACGGCTAATTTGCCCTGATGCTTTTCAGCCTGTGCTGTTGCGTCTTTAAGCGCTGTTGTCATTTGATCATGTAACGGCACATCGCTGGCCGGATTATACAGATCGTCAAGCGACCATTCGGGTAAAATAGCATTCATGGTGTCATCCTCAACACTCTATATATATGGCCTAAGCAAAACAGCAAGTTCAAGTTGTCAGCAAATAATACTTGCAAAACGAAACATTAGAGAAAACAGTGAGATAATTAAGATAATTTTACAAAGGTGTGAAAAATGAAAATCGGATTTATTGGTCTTGGCAATGTTGGTGGTAAACTAGCAGGAAGTCTTATTCGTAACGGTTATGATGTCACGGTTCGTGATCTGGATAAAACTATTGCTCAACCTTTTATCGATAAAGGCGCCGGATGGGCAGACAGCCCCAAGGCGATGGCCGAACATTGTGACATGATCATCACCTGCTTGCCTTCACCCGCCGCATGCGCCGCTGTCATGGAAGCCGAAGACGGCATCCTTGACGGATTAAGCGCTGGCAAAGTCTGGGCAGAAATGAGCACCACAGACGAAACCGAGGTCAAACGGCTAGGCGCGTTAGTAGCATCAAAAGGCGCATCAGCGGTGGATTGTCCGGTATCCGGCGGATGCCATCGGGCGGCCACCGGAAATATTTCCATTTTTGCCGGTTGTGACCGCGCGGTGTTTGAACGCATCCTTCCCGTGCTAACCACATTAGGGCGCCGCGTTCTGCATACCGGCGTGCTAGGCAGTGCATCCATCCTCAAAGTAGCAACAAATTATCTGGCAACCGCAAATCTGCTTACCGTATGCGAAGCGCTGGCCACAATGAAAAAAGCCGGCATGGACCTCAACACAACTTATGAGGCGTTCCGCATTTCTTCCGGCACATCATTTGTTCATGAAACCGAAGGACAGATTATTCTGAACGGTAGCCGCGATATTAATTTCACCATGGATTTAGTGCTGAAAGATATCAGCCTGTTTCAGGATATCGCCGACCGAAGCGGCATCGCGCTTGAGATATCGCCATTGATGGTTTCCATTTTCGAAGATGGCATAGCGCGTTACGGATCAAGAGAGCTATCACCAAATATTATCAAACGACTGGAAGACGACAATGATGTCAGCGTTCTGGCCTCTGGCTTTCCGGCAGACATTGTTGATGATGAACCCGAAGAGCCGGGCTATGAGGTTGTACCAAACCGGTAAATACCGGCGGAATTAACCTTGCCAATATGACAAGGCGTTTATGATTTACGATATAGGTGATCTATGAAATGGGGACATGGTAAATTATTATTTATTCATATTGCAGATGCCGCGTCTGAAGATATGAAAGAATTACCTTTTGCTGAACTAATCGAAGGCAAGGGCATCAAAGGTGATAGATATTTTAAAGGAACAGGAACATATTCAGATATTCCTGACGTTCGGGACGTTACCCTGATCGAAAAAGAAGTGCTTGATGCTCTGGAGCAAAATCAGCCACCCCTTCAGGATAAAAGCATCATATTAAAACCCCATGAACACCGCAGAAATCTGACGACTATGGGCGTTCCTTTGAACTATCTTGTGGGAAAGCAATTTAAAATTGGCGATGCCGTATTAGAAGGCGGAAGACTGAACTTCCCCTGCAAGTATCTTGAAGAGTTGCTCAATAGACGTCTGGTTCTGCCCTTATATAATAGGTCAGGTTTAAACTGCAGAGTCATTAAAAGCGGAACAATCAAACAGAATGATATCATAGAACCGCTTTGAAATTGCGTTCCATCCGTTATCGTTATGCTTCGCACATATTATTTAATAACCCGATTTTTAGGGCTGGGAGTATTCGCCGCAATCTGACAATGCGCCAGCCGTTTAAACCGGTAATCCGCAAACCAGTTATAACATAGTCTTGCGACTTGCTTCACCACTGGCAGAGAAACCAGCATCGCCAGCAGCCGCCAGTAGTTGAGCTGACGCCAGATCACAAGAAACGCATCCGCGCCAATATGCCAGCCGCCGGACGCATCACGCACATGAAGCCGCCGCAACGCATCGCTTTGCGAAATGTGATATTGGCTAAGAGGGGCGGGATCATTTGCAATATCCAGCCAGTTAAAAATGCCGTCTGGGGCTATCCGGCGATAATAGGTGATTTCTTTGCTACAAAGCCCGCATTTACCATCATAGAAAACATCTAACATTATTATATCCTAATAAATATTAAGCTCTGCACATCATGAATTTCTAAACTGGCTTCATCATATAATCATAATATTGATTAGCAATACATATATAATGATAGCGGCAAGATAAAACTGCTCATAGCTATGCTCATCAATAGTAAGGCTAGCGCCAGCTGTGAGGCGGTAAGTCAGCCGGTCACCATCCGGATCAGTGGCCGCGATTGTGGCTATCAATGAAAAACCCGGCGTATGTTCGCTGATTTTAATCACATGTGCTTGACCGCCTGTGATAACTGGCGGTCGATTGATTACCTGTTTAGCGGCCAGATCAGCAACTAACAAAACGTTATGCTGATCATTACCCTGACATGTTAAGACGACATCCTGTCTTTTGGGACGATGCGGTATCATCTGATATATTCCTGTGCAACCGCCACAAAACAACATATGAAATTATGATACGTTCAACATGGGTGACGGCAATCACAGAGGATATCTGAAAACTGTTAATATTTGGTTAACGCCGTGTATTTTTATTTATTTTATTTCAAAGACTTAGTCATCAACTTGCTGATTTGCTGATGGGCATAAGCCGCGATTGATAACTCTGCTCTGTTGCAATCGTGGCGGCGGTATCAATCCAGTATTGTTCAGGCATCCGTAGCGCGGCTTGCCGGCTTAGATTAAGCGCGTAAATACCGCATTGTATGGCATGTGGAAACTGATCCACATGTAACGCACCAGCGGCGCGGATTTCCCCTTGAAAACCCATTTCCGTCAACCGGCGTGCCAGCGAGAATCCGCGGCCATCATGGGCGGTATCAAAATATATTTCCACCGCCGCAATATGCGGAAGCCAAGACCGCACCGTTTCTACCGTATCATCGCCATGAATGCCGATCACTATTTCCGCCAGACCCGCCATATCTGATGCTGCAGCTGATTCCAGATCAGATAGAGCAACATGCCGTCTGTCCAGCCAGTCATTATCCCGAAATCCGGATGCTGTTACCGTAATCGGCAGATGTGATTTTTGATCATCTGTTGTATCGGATGCGCTCATCATATCCTCACGCGGCGGTTTTCTGTTTTGATGGATAAAGTGCCTTTTTGAACGGGGTTAGCCCAATCCGCCGATAGCATGCCAGAAAATGTTCATCTGCATTCAACCGATGCTCTACATAGGTATCCAGAATTGTTTCAATGGCTGGCAATAAGGCATCAGCGGCAAATCCGGGGCCGGTACGATCACCAATAGCCGCGTCTTCGGTGCCATCACCGCCCAGCGTGATCTGATAGTTTTCAACCCCCGCCCGATCCAGTCCCAGAATACCAATATGTCCAACATGGTGATGGCCACAAGCATTGATACATCCGGAGATTTTTATCTTTAACGGGCCAATCTGGCGTTCGGTTTTTATATCACCAAAGCGGCGGGCAATATCCTGGGCAATAGGAACCGATCGTGCGGTTGCCAGCGCGCAATAATCCATTCCGGGGCAGGCGATGATATCTGATATCTGGCCAATATTTGCGCTGGCCAGACCAGCGGCTTGTAACCCACGATATAATTCTGCGACATGCTGTTTTGGGACATGTGGCAAGATCACATTCTGCTCATGGCTGATGCGGATTTCATCATAGGCAAAGCGTTCAGCCAGATCAGCCATCACCCGCATCTGATCCGCGCTGGCATCACCCGGCGTGTCCCCCGGCGTTTTCAATGATATGCTGATCATAACATGGCGATCATCCCGATGCGCCATGACGCTGTTTTCTGCCCATGCCGCAAATGCCGGTGAAACGGTCAGATCATGGTGAAGATCATATGCCGCCGCCTGTGCAAAATCAGGCGGGGCAAAACCAGCATTGATGCGCGCCATAATATGTTCCGGCACATCCTGAAAGCGATCTTTGATGGATTCAAAATGTGCATCTATTTCTGCTCTTGTCTGATCAATGCCCAGCTCTTGCACCAGAATTTTTATCCGCGCTTTATATTTATTATCGCGCCTGCCATAGCGGTTATAGATATGCAGAACGGATTCCAGATATGGCAATAAATCTGCCTTTGGTAGAAACTCCTGCAAAACAGAACCAATGATAGGTGTCCGGCCAAGCCCGCCCCCGATGATCACTTTATATCCGGTTGCACCATTGGCGTTTTTGACAATCCCGATCCCGATATCATGAAACGCTGTCACCGCCCGATCATGGTCAGCACCGGTCACGGCGATTTTGAACTTCCGCGGCAGAAAGGCAAACTCCGGATGGCCAGTCGACCATTGCCGCAATAATTCGGCGGTAATGCGCGGGTCTTCAATCTCATCCTTTGCGGCACCGGCAAAATGATCCGCTGTGACGTTGCGGATGCAATTGCCTGATGTCTGGATAGCGTGCATTTCAACATCGGCTAAGGCATCCAGTATATCGCCAACATCTTTGAGCTTTGTCCAGTTGAACTGAATATTCTGGCGCGTGGTAAAATGCCCATAACCCCGATCCCACTTGTCAGCGATCATGGCCAGTTGCCGCATCTGGCGGCTGTTCAATGTGCCATATGGAATGGCTACCCGTAACATATAGGCATGCAGTTGCAAATATACCCCGTTCTGTAAACGCAAGGGTTTAAACTCATCTTCGGTCAGCACGCCAGCAATACGGCGGTCAACCTGTTCCCTGAAAATGCGAACACGCTGGCGGATATAGTCATGATCAAATGGGCTGTACTGATACATGCTCATGTTCCTTTCTGCGGTGACAGTCTATCGGCTAGGCTGATGGTTTTCCGGTCACTCTGTTTTCCGTGAAAATAATTAGACGGCCCTGATGCGCGTATCGCTTCGCGCAAATGGGTCGGGGTGATCTGATCATTGGCATCGATATCAACATCGATCAGATACGCGCCAACAACTTGATCCGGACGCGCCCGCCCCAGATTGTCACTGGCATCATCTTTATCATCAAACACATATGAATCGCTTAACAGATAGCTCCACGCATCGGGGGATTGCCAGAACACAACCTCGCCATCATAGAGATCATTGGCCGTAATAACATATTGGGTATTTGCGGTTATCGTCATGCCGAAACTCTTTCCTGATATGCGCTTATGGAATGACTGAAGCTCTCTGAATCATGGCGCGTAGAGGCGGCGGCAACGCCGGGTACTACCATATAATCCAGTCCGGCCAGCCGGCACGCGGCAAGCTCATTGTCCAGATGGCCAACCACGCCAGCATCGCCGGATTTTAACCGAACCACCCGCGCGCCTGATTTTCCATGTGATATCAGCAAATCGTTTATGGCATTTTTCGCAAGTGCCGCGCCGGTTCCTGTTTTGCCAATATTAATCAGCATCGCTTCGCGCCGTGCCAATTCCAGAATAGCCGGCGATATCAGATGGTCATATAAAACCACCTCAGCGGTATCAAGATATCTGCGCGCCTTAACCGTCAACAAATCCGGATCACCGGGCCCTGTGGATACAAATGCCACCGGCGGCGGTGATATATATGTATCAGATACGGATATATCTGTTACGGGCGACATCTGATCAAGCAGATCATGCATCGCTGTTTCCAGATTCTGCGCAATA
This sequence comes from Alphaproteobacteria bacterium, assembly GCA_018701255.1. Lineage (GTDB taxonomy): Bacteria > Pseudomonadota > Alphaproteobacteria > Puniceispirillales > UBA1172 > UBA12202. Next base: position 15,746 of record JABIWM010000189.1, read on the forward strand.
GTATTGCCGCCAGCATTTACGACAGACGGGGCAATATCATCAAATATCAACCCCCAGAACCGGCGGCGGAATGCCCCCGAATACTCCGTCAGATAATGCCGGAAACGGCCAGATATTTCTGCCAGCATGCCGGTATGTTGCGGCAATTCCTGTTCTATCATGGCCTTAATGCGGCGTGCCAGAACCGGCGCTTTGCCCTCTGTTCCGATTGCAATCGTTACCGGATCACGATCAACAATTGCCGGCGTGATAAACCGCGACCGTGCCAGATCATCAATCACACAAAACGGAATATTCTGTTTATCCAGCAACGGCATGGCCGCATCACGAATAGCCGTATCCGCACCACTAACATAAGCCAATCTGACTGCGGCAAGATCATGCAAAGTAGCAAGACGCGGGCAATGCGTCAGCTTACCGGCGGCATGCCATGCGCGAATATCCGGTTCCGCCTGTTCGGCAAAGACGGTGATATGGGCATCGGTTTTTAGCAATAGCCGGATTTTGGCAACTGCATCCGCGTCGCCGCCAATGACCACAATATTTGCATCAGCGCAACGGATATTTATAGGAAAATATTGCATATCTATCTGTTTCCATCATAAGCAAGACCAATATGGCCTGAACCATGTGCCAAACCATGTGCCAAAGCATGTATCAATAAACAGATTTAGGAAATATTTTTTAAATAACAAAGCATATTTGGAAAAATAAAACGGTATTTTTCAAATTATATTCATAACTTAGATTTATTTTCTTAAATTCATAAATAATATAAATTCAAATTCTTATCAAAATCCGTATTTATCGGAGCGCGTAATATTCAACACCATGCTGATCAGCATCACATGTTAGCGCATTCTGTTTCACCAGATGATACAAATGGGCATGCGCCTCGCCACTGGCAAAATATCGCTCATGCTCATTCAATTCCATGGGGAAAAGCACATCCATCGCGGATGTTACGGTTAATGGCGCGTGATCTGCCTGATCCAGCAATTGCATCAATCGCCCCTGATGATGCTGTATTAATCCGGCGGCGCGTGTTGATACCGCATGAAATGCCCAGTCATGACCGGGCAAAACCAGCCAGTCATCACCCCATGTCAGAATATCCGCCAGATAGGCAAAATAATGCCCAAGCATATCATCAACCGGCCCGGCCAGCGGCGTGGCAATATTCGGGGTGATGCGCGGCAACAGAAAATCACCACTGAGAAAAATCCGCCTATCCGGATCATAAAGCCCTATATGATGTTCAGAATGTCCCCGATCACAACGGATATGCCATTGCCCCGATATTCCGGCCAGTGTATCGCCAGCGTCTATATATCTGGCATCCGGCGTTCTGGTTGTTTTATCGCTGTAATGATTACCGCGCTCAATCAGATCATCCAGAATAGTCTGATCAAATCCGTAAGCCCGATAACGGTCAACCATCATATCGGCAAAAGCAGCATCAGTCATGGTGGTCAGCGTCACCGATTTTTCATGTTCCATCCGGCTCATCAATACCTCGGCACCGGTCAATTGCGATAAGGCATAGGCATAACCGATATGATCAGGGTGATAATGCGTAACCAGAATTCGCCGCACCGGATAATCCGTAAATGGCGGTGCCGCCAGCAGATTCTGCCAGCACTGGGCAATATGATCCGAATATATCCCCGTATCAATAATGGTCAGCCCGTCATCGGCCAGCAGGACATATAGATTGACGTGATTAAGCCGGAACGGTAGCGGCATTCTGATCCACCAGATATCCTCGGCAATTGCAACAATCTGGCCATCATCTGGTGCAGGAATATTAGCTTTAGGTGGTGGAGTTATGTTGGCAGACATGGTCAATCCGTATATTTAAGAGCAAGCCATGTGCTGATGGCTTGTTCGGTGGGTTGTCAGAACACCAGAATAGCAGTAATTATGATCTATCGACAAGGAGCATAAAATGAACCAAGTTTATATCGTATCGGCTACACGTTCAGCGATTGGCAGCTTTGGCGGCACGCTCAAGGATATGCGGCCGATTGATCTGGGCATCACCATTGCCAAAAGCGCGATCACCCAAAGCGGATTAGACGCATCAGCATTACAGCATGCCGTTATTGGTCATGTCATTCATACCGAACCCAAAGATCAATATATCTCACGCGCGATTTCTATTGGGGCAGGCATGCCGGAACAAGCCCCCGCGCTTACGGTTAACCGGTTATGCGGGTCAGGATTACAATCCATTGTTTCCGCCACCCAGATGATACAGCTTGGTGATGCGGCGGCGGCCATGGCAGGCGGAGTCGAAGTCATGAGCAAAAGCGGTTATCTTTTGCCAGCCCAACGCTGGGGTGCCCGCATGGGAAATGCCAAAGTAGAAGACATGATGCTAGGCGCGCTGAATGATCCGTTTGATATCGGGCATATGGGCATTACCGCAGAAAATGTGGCTAGTGATTTTGATATTAGCCGTGATGATATGGATGCCTTTGCCGCCGAAAGCCAGCGCCGCGCCGCAAAAGCCCAAGCCGAAGGCTGGTTCACAAGCCAAATTACACCGGTTGAGATTGCGTCCAGAAAAACCACAATCAGTTTTGATAAGGATGAATATATTCGCGGCGAAACCACTCAGGATAAACTTGGCGGCTTGCGTGCCGCCTTTCAAAAAGACGGCGCCGTAACCGCTGGCAATTCATCCGGCATTAATGATGGCAGCGCCATGCTGATCCTTGCCTCGGAACAGATGGTTGAACAACATGGACTAAAGCCACTGGCAAAAATTGTCAGTTATGGATTTGGCGGTGTTCCGCCCCGTATTATGGGAATGGGGCCGGTACCGGCGACCAGAATGGCGCTGGAAAAATCCGGACTTAAAATTAGCGATCTTGATGTGGTGGAAAGCAACGAAGCCTTTGCCGCGCAAGCCTGTGCCGTATCCAAAGAACTTGGTCTGGCGTCTGATATTGTTAACCCGAATGGTGGCGCGATTGCGCTAGGCCATCCGGTTGGCGCAACCGGTAGCATCATCATGACAAAACTGATACATGAATTACATCGCCGTTCTGGCCGTATGGGTCTTGCCACCATGTGCATTGGTGGCGGACAGGGGATTAGTGTCATTATCGATACATCAATATAACAGAATTAACAGGAGCTTATCATGCCAGAAACAATTGCCCTCAGTCTGGATAGCATCTATCAGCTGGCTTATCAGGCGATGCGCGATAATGGCGCGGATCACGATAACGCGGATGCGCTGGCCAATACCATATTCACGGCGGAACGTGACGGGTCGGTATCACACGGGCTGTTCCGGATGCCAGCCTATATCAAATCGCTGAAATCAGGCAAGGTCAAAGGTAATGCCAGCCCGACAGTTAGCACCCCGACCGCATCAATTGTCAAATGCCACGGTGATAACGGTTTTGCCCCGATTGTTCAGCGCATGGCTATTCCGCATCTGATTAAAGCCGCCAAAGATCAGGGTGTTGCCGTGCTGGCCATGACACATACTCATCACATGGCCGCGTTATGGCCAGAAGTCGAAGCACTGGCGGATGAAAATCTGGCCGGACTTGCTTGCGTATCCTACATGCCGATGGTTGCACCCTCGGGCGCAGGAAAAGCATTTTTCGGCACCAACCCGATTGCCTTTGCATGGCCACGCCCCGGCAAACATCCCATGGTTTTTGATATGGCTACCGCATCCATGGCCATGGGTGAAGTACAGGTCGCCAAACGCGAAGGCCATTCCGTCCCCGAAGGAACCGGACTTGATGCCGATGGTAATCCGACCACTGATCCGGCGGCTATTGCTGATGGCGGTGTCTTGCTACCATTTGGCGGCCATAAAGGGTCGGCTATCGCCATGATGGTTGAATTGCTGGCAGGCGGGTTGATTGGTGAGGCGTTTTCCTATGAAGCCCGTGAACGCGATAATGGTGACGGCGGCCCACCACAAGGCGGGCAGTTTATTCTGGCACTAAATCCGGAAAAACTAGCCGGTGCTGGCTGGGCTGATCATAGTGATGGGTTTTTTGAACGCTTAACCGGTATGGGTGATGTTCGCTTGCCCGGTGGCCGGCGGTTTATCAACCGGCAGGATACCGGCCCCCGTCATATCAATAAGGCATTGATAGATACTATCAGCGCGGATATCACCGACCCGTCGGCTATTCTGAAATAGTTCAGGCCGCACATTCAGCGATATATTCGGCAATCGCCAGACTGGATGTCAGTCCGGGGGAGTCCATGGCATAAAGGGCAATATACCCGGAACAGCCATGGATGCTGGCATCATGAAAGGTAAAATCCTGAAAATATGTGCCATCCGGCCATATCTTTGGGCGCAAACCCGCCCATGCCGGAACCAGGTCTTCACGCTGTAACGCTGGCCAGTATGTGCTTATCGACTGATGGAATTTTTCCGCATCAGCCGGATTAACATCATAAGACGGGCTGTCCACCCATGTGATATCAGGGCCAAATCGGGCGCCGCCGCCGCTATCCAGCGTCAGATGAATGCCCAGCCCCCCACCAGATGGAACCGGATAGATTAAATGCTGAAAAGGCGGCTTGCGGGTTGTATTGAAATACTGGCCTTTCGCCATGTAATGCGGGGGGATGGTATCAACATCAATACCATGTACCGCTTGCGATACCAGATGCGCGCCATGACCGGCGGCGTTAATCAGCGTATGGCATGCAAACGTCATTTCCTCGCCTTGGCTATCAATCACCACATGATATCCGTCTGGCTGTTTTTCGGCACGAATAAACCGGCTCTGATAGGCGATAATCGCGCCATGATTTTCGGCATCTGCTTCTAATGCGGCCATATAATTATGGCTATCGACAACACCGGTGAATGGGGAATGAATAGCCGCCACTGCCTGCAAATCCGGCTCCAGTTCATTCAATCTGGCTTTGCCAATCAATTCCAGATCAGGAACATCATTTGCCGCGCCAGCCGCCATTAGCGCCCCCAGCTTAGCTTCCTGTTCCTGATTTGTTGCAACGATCAGCTTACCATGCTGGCTGGTTTTCACGCCACGCGCCGCGCAATACTCATACATCTTATGCGCGCCTTTAACGCATAGTCTGGCTTTATGTGATGCCGCCGGATAATAGATACCGGCATGGATTACTTCGGAATTGCGCGAGGATGTTTCCATCCCGAATCCGGCATTGCATTCAATGAGCACGACCTGATCACCGGCCATAGCAAACTGGCGGGCGATGGCCAGACCGATAGCACCCGCACCTATAATTAACCGATCTGTTTTTGCATCAACCATAACGCCATACTCTACTTAAACGGATGTGAATGAAAACTGTTACTCACCAGCAACAGGCACCTGACCTTTATAGCCTATCATGACCTCATTTCCCTGATCAGGATGATGCGGAACATTAAAGGCCAGCAACAGCGATATGGCCGCTAAACCTGCTCCTGTTATAAAAACAAGCGGCGGCGAATACAGCCAGATCAACCCGAATGCCGCTGGTAAAAATACCGCAACAATATGATTAATCGTAAACGATACGCTGGATGTTCCAGCAAAATCAGCCGGATCAGCAATTTTCTGAAAATAGGTTTTAATGGCAATCGCCAGCGCAAAAAACATATGATCAATAACATAAAGCGCCGCCGCAATCGTCGCATTGGAAACAAAAGCATAGGCTGTAAACACACCAATCAGACCAACATATTCAATGATCAGCGACCGCCGTTCACCAATATTATTAATCATGCGCCCAACCAGCGGCGCAAGCCAGATATTCATCACCGCATTAATCAGGAAAAGAAAAGCAATCTGGCCAATGGAATAGCCAAACTTTTCAACCATAAGAAAACCGGCAAACACGACAAAAATCTGGCGGCGCGCACCAGACATGAAAATCAGCGCATAATACAGCCAGTAACGCGACCGGATAATAATGCTTTTATTCTGATTACTACCAATCTGAAAGATGGGAAAATACATATATCCCACCAATGCCAGCCCACATGTGATCACCCCGAATACCACATACATGATCTGATAACTGCTAAGCGAGGATGGCACGGCTTCACCAAACACAAGCATACTGATATCAAACCCAGGGGTTAACACAATCACCATCAGGAAAATGGCCAGCAACGTAGCCACCTGTGCTATGGATGCAACCCCGTAAATCCGCCCCAGCATGGCAGGCGCAGTTTTTTTGTCTAGCCATTGCATCGCCAGCGACTGGTGACAGGTTTCATAATAATGAAACCCGATTGAGGCAATAACCGTTGTGATGTAAAGCCCGATAATAGATGGATAATAACCGGTCATTGCGGTTCCAACGCCAAGCAAGCCAAGCGCAATCAGCGATAGCCGTTGTTCACGAATAAATAGCAATAAATAGACAACCAGAAACGACAGAAAGCCGGGTACCTCACGCAGGGATTGCAATATGCCAATCTCACGGCCGGTAAACGCGGCTTGTTCAACAGCGAAATTATTAATCAGCGTTGACCATGACACAAAACTGATCGGCATAGCCGCCGCCGTAATCATCAACAGGATATGCGGCTTATGATACCAAGCCCGCGTATCGCTTTGATCTGAATGAGTGGATTTTCTGGATTCCATGCACTTAATTTATGCTTTTTAATGATGAGTGCCAAGCCCAAAGCGCATGTAATGCCATGCCCCTGTATAGTCGCCATATCAATGGCTTTATTATTAAAATCGGCTGATATGAAAAATCAACCCACCTCAGCTAGCCGCACAAGCCGATTTATCGCCAACGGCATATCGCTGACCGAAATGCTGGTCGCCATTATATTATTAAGTCTGGTAACCGGATTTGCCTTTACTGCCATATCCACCATGCGGAAAAATTATCTGGTTGAGGCCGCGATAGCGTCTGACCGGATTAGCACCACCACGGCATTAACCAGCCTTGCCCGACATTATTATGAGAATCCTGATTTTGCCAGAACTGCCCCGGCCGCGTATCCCGTTACCGATGATATCGCTGATAGCCGCCTGACGATTTTAAGCTTGCGTGGCGGCCAGAGCAGTTATGACGCATCCGGTACGGCACGATGCATGTTAACCGATATTGATACCGGCACCGGTTCAGCGACAATACAAGCGGCTTGTCTGGCCGCCTATCGCTTAACGCCTGATGATGTTATCACGACATTTCAACATATTGCCCTGCCAGTTATTTTTCCTGAATGGTCAGCCGAACCCTGTTTGATCAATCAGATGGTCGCGGAACAGAATACCATCCGCTTTACTGTTCATAACGCGGCTTGTCTAAGCGCTGGCACCGATGCTGGTCAGCCGTCAAGACAAGCGTTTCATCTGCCGCGATTGGTCGCTTTATCACATAACCGAAACCAAAAGCAGGATATGATACTGGGCGAAGCCGCGGCCAGTGATCATCATATGGCAAGCCCCGTATTCATCAATCATCCTCTCCGCACAGATGGCATCTGGATCAATACCACAAGCACCCGCCCGACTGACCGTTTTGCTGTCCAGCCGGTTAGTCTGTTTCAATTTGGCGGAACCGCATGGATTTTGCCGCCCTTGATACATGGGTTGAGCGCGGTTGAATTGCATATAGAAAGCCTGACCGACACCACCCTGATCATGCGCGATTGCACACAAACCGGACAACAGAGCCTTCGTCTGAACGGACTTACTCCGGCGATGCTGGCATCTGTTTTTTACGGATTATGTTTTCAACGCCAAGGCCATGATACGGCTGAGTTGATGATCACTATCAGCGGCGGCAACGGTCAATGGCGGCGCGGGATCAGATTCCGCTACATGCCAGCACCATGATCAGCTTGTCCCCGCCTGCCAGTGGCCAGTGATAATTTTATCACCTATCTGCCAGTAAGCACCGCGAATAACAGCCAGTTGAGAAAATGGCCGATCCGTTATCACACAGCCCATAACAATATGAACCAGATATGGCGCTTCAGACCGGTCTATATCACCGGTGACAGGCACGCGGCCAATCGCCATGATCAGCTGATCACCATGATGCGGATGCGCCGCAGGGGTAATGATCATGGAACTAATCCGTGTATCCGGACGTTGCCAATCATCATCATGGGATAACACATGGCGGCAGGATTCTACCGCTTTTATCTGTTCCGCGGATAGACGATCCCCACGATTCCAGCCCAGCGGTAATCCGGCATGGGTCAGATACATATCATAAGACAGGCTAAATATATGATGTTCCATGGCCAGCGCCGCCGCCCGTGATTGATGCTGGCGCATCGTGTTTCTGTTTTCAGCTTCCAGATTTAATGGCATCGGCATCATGATCCCGATTACCGCCGAAAGCATGACCACCCCGATTAATGCAAAGCCTGAGCGTGCTTGCGTATCATGGCATCGGGATATGCAGATGCGATAGATTGATATCAGCAATGCCATGTCAATTTTTTTCCATCCATACGGTAAGCAAGCACATATAATAGATCATGTATAAGATGTTTCCATTATCCTTACTGCATCGCGCATGCCGCCTTAGCATCAAGTGCAAAGTGCCATATCTGGCCAGCGGCGTATCGCTGATGGAAACGCTGATCTATTTCAGCCTGTTTTCCATTATCAGCCTCGCCATGATGAGCTTACAAGGCATGTTGCTAAGCACCGGATCAGATATGCGCGATCCCGCACAGACCGCATTATCAGACGAAACCGTTGCCGCCCGGTTATCAGTTAACATTCCAGCCGCCAGCCGCCGCGCATTTTGCCAATTCACCCCTGATCCGGCTTTACCAGCCCGATTTGGTCAGAAAATATCAGAAATATGGATACAGATTACCCCAACCAGTCATGAGGCGGCACGCGACTGGCTCGGCTTTGTTGAATATGGTCAGGATAGCGTTCAGACTATCACCGAAAACGGCACGACCAGATCACGCATCCGGTATCAGGATATCAGCATAAATGGCACTATCATCTGGCCGCAAATCACCGCCGAGTTTGATCCGGCGACTGGCATCATGCATATTTGCACCGCCGGTTCGGCCGGATGTTCAGCGGCGATGGCTATCCCGCGATCCTACACCGCGTGGCGCAAAGCCGTATCGCGCCTGACTTATCAACCCCGACTACCGCCGCAAGAGCCGCTGAAACGGGTCATCATGTCTGCTGGCATAGCGCCATCTTGTCCCGAAAATAGTGACGGATTTTGCGGAATAACTGTCCGGAATAGTATCATCACACCGCCATCCGGTCACGCGGCCATGCAGTTTGATACCACCGACTGGATGAATATTTGCCGTGTAACCGTTTCCAATCCGTAAATATTTTTGTAGAATAGTTAACAGAGCATTTAAAAAACAGACCGCCACGGATTTATAAAGACCAACAAGGGAGCGATAATGTCCAAGCATAAATATGTATCTGGATCATTAAGACGCCGTGCCAGAACTGGCCGGCTCGTCCTGAATCGCCGTGGCCGTATTCTGAATGGAAAATCAGACGCGACTGTTTTGAATGATGGTCAACATGAAAAAGCTGTTAAGGAAGTCACCATCGAAGCCGCGAATTCCACCGTATTAGTCATGGAAAATGATCACAATTTTTCAAAACTTGATAGTGGTAATTTCATGATATTCAAAGCTGGCAAAACCAGCACAGCTGATCAGACGACAGATATAAAAAAGTCAAAAACCGCACAGCCAGACATTTTACCCGCAAAAAATAAATCGATATTTAGTCAATCTTTACATATAGATAGAAATGATTCGCAAGCATCTGAACGTCCGGATAGTCATGTCCGGCCAACAGATAAATCACTAACAGTGACAGGCAAAGGTGCAGACGCAGGGGCAGCTGTATCCGTAACCAAGGATAGCAAAGCGCGCATGGCGGCAACCGTTGTTCAATTGCATGTTGCGAATAGAAAAGATGAACATGCCATGCCATCAAACCGGCCGTATGCTGATCATCCGGATATGATACCCGATGCCAATAGCGCGTATTCCAGCCCGAAAATGGCACCAGAGATTGCACCAGAAATAACGCCGGAACAGATAGCTGAAAATCCAATGCCCGATGAACAGATATTGGCGCAACTAGCACATGATCATGCCGGTCAGGATCAGCATATATCAACGGATATGGCACAAGAAAACACGCATCTGTTGCCCGATTCGGAACAAAACCCCGATCACGACCTGACCGCTGATGATAAAATGCGAATACAGAATTGGGAAATTGGCACAAAAGTCGGCGCGGCAATGGAAGCTATCGTTGCCCAGGCTATTGGTGATCAGGTTCGGCAATTAACTCGCAACATTATTCGCGACATGCTGGATGAAGGTATTCTGCAATTGGCTAAGAATACGGATGCGGATGATAACCCCACCGATGAAATAAATAACGCCTGAACAATATTGCATTCAGACGTTATCCATTGCATCAGATATTCAGAAAATGTGTTTAGTTATTCAGCGGAAAATTGAATTGCGCCCCTGAACGGATGCCTGTTGGCCAGCGTGATGTCACGGTTTTCAGTTTTGTATAAAACCGCACCGCTTCCATGCCATATGCGCCATGATCACCAAATAATGACCGCTTCCAGCCGCCAAAGGAATGATAGGCAACCGGCACGGGAATAGGCACATTAATGCCAACCATGCCGACTTGAATCTGATCAGCATAGCTTCTTGCCGCATCACCATCACGGGTGAAAATCGCCGTACCATTGCCATATTCATGATCATTAACCATGGAAACAGCTTGATCAAAACTATCTGCCCGGGCAACGCATACCACAGGGCCGAAAATTTCTTCGCGATAGATGGTCATATCAGTGGTGACATGATCAAACAGCGTCCCGCCAACAAAATAGCCATTCTCATAGCCCTGAAGCGCAAAGTCACGGCCATCAACCACCAGATTAGCGCCTTCTTCTACGCCTTTATTGATATAGCCAAGCACTTTATCCTTATGCTGTTCTGTGACCAGAGGCCCCATTTCTGCATCCGGATCGTTCCATACCCCGATTTTAATACCAGATACGCGTGGTGCCAGTTTTTCAACCAGCCGGTCAGCGGTATCCTGTCCAACCGGAACCGCAACCGATATCGCCATACAGCGTTCACCAGCAGAACCATATCCTGCCCCCATCAGCGCATCAACCGCCTGATCCATATCGGCATCAGGCATGATCACCATGTGATTTTTTGCGCCGCCCAGCGCTTGCACTCTTTTGCCATTCGCGGTGCCAGTCTGATAGACATATTCGGCAATCGGGGTAGACCCGACAAAGCTAACCGCTTTGACAGATGGATGATGCAGAATAGCATCAACAGCTGGTTTGCCGCCGTTAACAATATTCAGCACTCCTGCTGGCAGGCCAGCTTCGTGCATTAATTCAAGGATCAGTTGCGGTGCCGCCGGATCACGTTCAGACGGCTTTAATATAAATGTGTTACCGCATGCAATCGCCATCGGGAACATCCACATCGGAACCATGGCCGGAAAGTTAAATGGTGTGATACCAGCCACAACGCCAAGCGGTTGACGATCAGAATAGCTGTCAATCGCGGGGCCAACATTGCGCGTGTAATCACCGCGCAACAGATGCGGGATACCGCAAGCAAACTCAACAACTTCAATACCGCGAATCACTTCGCCTTTGGCATCTTCGAGGGTTTTGCCATGTTGCGTGCAAATGGCTTCGGCTACTTTTTCCAGATTGGCTTCCAGTAATTCTTTATAGGCAAACATGACCCGCGCCCGTTTAAGAGGCGGCATATTTGCCCAGCCGGGAAGCGCTTCTTCAGCGGCCGCCACAGCTTGATCAACAATAGCCGCGCCCGAAAGCGTGACTTCGGCAATCTGCTCACCTGTTGCCGGATTATAAATAGGCTGTGTACCCATATCGCCTGCAACAGCGTTACCGCCAATAATATTCTGATAAATAGTCATCAATCATCTTCCCCAATAAAGCCGTATCATACCCTGTTCTAACGCTAGCAGCCTTGCAAGATCAAGTCTTAACCCCTGATTTTGCAGATATTGGCAATTTTGTTGTATATTTGATTTGTTCCATAGCAAAAGATGACGACACATCAGATAATTTGACGGTGCTAATTAGCTTTTTGTAAAACGCATCATAATGTTCGATATCCGGTACAACCACGCGCAACAGATAATCAATCTCACCACTCATGCGGTAGAATTCCACCACTTCGGGCATATCGGCAACAGTATCTGCAAAATGCTGTAACCAGTCGGCATTATGCTCATTTGTTCTGACCGAAACAAAAACCGAAATACCGGCACCTATTTTATGCGGGTCTAGCAACGCCACACGTCGCCGGATAATACCCAGCTCATCCAGCCTTTGAATACGGCGCCAGCATGGGGTGACGGAAAGCCCCACATGTTTAGCTATTTCAGCCACAGCCAGACTGGCATCCTGTTGCAGAACGTCAAGAATTTTTCTATCGATAGCATCCATTAAGAGCATCCATTAGTGGTTATATTAAGATATATTTAGAAATATTTTCTAAATATGGTAAAAAATTACCATAAATTAAAATATTTTTTATGCAATGCTATCAGCAAGAAAATGATAAAAGCTGGGATAATCATGGCCATCGCGCATAAATCGCTGATTCCAGTTCCTCCTGTTCTGCAATGCCCTGATCACCCGATGCTGACTAGCACGCGGCACTTGTGTCTGGCCGGATAGCACCAATTGCCCCATCTGGCGATATGACCGATCCAGACGATGCGAAAATCCGGCACTCGCAGTCACGCTTTCGGTATTCAGATTGAGCTGATATCTGGCCGCCGCCACCAATGGTGCCTGCTGTCCAATTGCGGCCATGGATTCGATGGCGTGAAATACATCCTGTGCAGGCTGATTCAAAAAATACGGCGTGATTTGCCGCCGCATCAGCGGATGAAATGACCCCGGCCAGTGGCCGAAATCATCTATTTTTAATTGGGAATTATTCTGATCAGCGGCATCACCCAATCGCATCAACCGCGAACCGTCATGGGCATGTATGACCGTCTGTCCAAATGCCAGACCATATGTTTTTGCCGCTGGATAAAGTGCATCAAGATAGCCATTCGCCCATTGATCATCGGCATCAAGAAACGCCAGAAATTGCCCGGACGCGGCCAGAATACCGCGATTACGGGCAGGCCCCGCCCCGGTTGCTGGTGCGAGCCCATAGCATAATTTTATATGTGACCCATATTTTTTTGCCCAATTATAATTTTCCCCATCATCTATCGACAAAACAATTTCGATATCTTTTTCCGGCCAACCCTGCGCCTTAACCGATAGCAAGGCACGCTCTAGCGTTGATTTTGCACGGAAAACCGGAATGATAACACTAACCATAGGCATCTGGCTGATCCGGATAGGGGGTATTCTATTAATACTTTTCACGAATAATTTACCAGATTTAGGTTATTTTTTATCCATAATGTTAACACTTTTTTAACTATTTTATGAGATAACATTTTTATTGATCCTCCCCAACTGCACCACCATTTTTGGTGGTGCTTTTTTTTGGATATCGTTATGGTGATATCATGCAAGATACACCATCACATCAACAATCACCGCATATTCTGACTCCGCAAGGATGGCATGACTATCAGCTTTTGGATAGTGGACACGGCCGCAAACTGGAATCCGTTGGCGGGTATCGTTTTATCAGACCGGAACCGCAAGCGTTCTGGGCGCCTTTCCTTAGCGATGAAGAATGGCAGAAACCGGCTGGCGTGTTTATTACCGGCTCACGCGATCAGG
>JABIWM010000190.1 GCA_018701255.1 Alphaproteobacteria bacterium
GCAACACTGGCGTTTTATCCATATCCATCGCCGCCGATAGCCGGTTAAGAATCATGCGCGCCGCCCGTGTCTTTGCAAGGGAAGAATACAGATGTGACGTTACCGCCATCCGCATGGCTGATCCGGCTATGGCATGTTCCAGCGACAAACCGGATTGTTCCAGCATCCGCCATTGCCACACCAGACTAGCCAGACATAACCCTAATTCCTGTGCATCGGTTAATCCATAGCGGTGATAGGCATCACCAGCGGCGGCAAAACACTGGATATGCGGCAAATCTGTCTGATGTTTGGTTTGCCATGCGGCTAGCGCGATAGCCTGATCATTAGCCGCCTGATGGTCAAGCTGATCAAACATGATATCAGCCACCGGATCAGCCCCGATATGCACATTGAGAGATTGACCATCCGCATCTGATTGCGCGGCATATTCTGCCCATAGATTTGTCCGGTGCATCGCATCACCGCCATGGGAATAGCCAAACTGGCAGGCATCGGTATAAACCCCATCAAGGATATCAACCATTTGCGCGGCCGTCATATGCGCCGCTGACACCGCCGGAAACATGATCATGCTGACGCCGGATTCCAGTTCATCCAGAATGCTTCTGTTCAATGCCGTGGGCGCGGCATCATCGGCTACATATTGCGCCATTATCCAGCCAGTTGAGGTGAAAACCGCTTGCGGTGATATCGCATCAGAAGGATAAATCGGCTTAATATTAAGGCTGTCTTCGGTAGCGCGGGTAAGCGTATCCCATTCGGCACCAATGGTTTTCCTAACCATATCAGCCCAGCGTGCCCAATTGTCATTCTGTTCGTTATTCATGTTAAGAGATTACTATGTTAAAGGTGAAAAAAACAAGGTTTTTACCAACAGAACAACATGATACAATATCCAGATGCTATCTTATAGCCAGAAATCTTCTCCGGCCAGCGTGATCATTTTCATGATCATTATCGGCATTGTCATGTTGCGTAGTTATGCGGTTTTTGTCAGCCCGCTTCAGTTGAGCGTTGACGAAGCCCAATACTGGCTATGGAGCCTGACCCCTGATGCCGGATATTTCACCAAACCGCCCATGATTGCATGGGTGATCAGCATTGGCACCAGTCTGGCCGGATCAGCGGAATCAGGGGTGCGTATTATGGCGCCGGTTTTGCATGGCATCACGGCATTGGTATTATGGCGGCTAGCGGCATATTTATATCACCCTGCCGCCGGACGACTAGCCGCGCTTGGCTGGATATTCTTGCCAGCGGTCGGATTAGCCAGCATCGTGATGTCAACGGATACGCCGCTTTTGCTATTTACCAGCACCATGATTCTGGCACTTTCGCCGCTTGCTATGGGCAGATCACCCGGCATGACCGGATTCTGTCTGGCTGGGATCATGCTGGGGCTTGGCTTTCTGTCCAAATATGCGGCTATATACAGCCTGATCAGCCTAGCGTTGATCTGGCTATGTCAGCCATCATTCCGCCACTTGATGCGAATATCGCATTGGGGCGCATTTATGCTTTCCGCGCTTATTGTTTTAAGCCCTAACATCATCTGGAACTGGCAAAACGGTTTTGCCACAGTCGCCCATCTGGAACATAATGCAAATATTCAACAGACCAGTATATCGGTGATATCAGGATTAAATTTTCTGTTATCACAAGCTGGCGTTATCGGGCCGGTGTTGTTGCTTGCGGTCATTATGGCCATGGGGGCAAGAGGCCGGCATATCGGGTTCTTATCAGTGTTTATTCTGCCACCGTTGATTGTTATCACCATACAGGCCATGATCAGTGATGCGAATGCAAACTGGGCTATTCTGGCATGGCCACCGGCGGTTATTCTGGTGGCTGGCTGGCTTTGTGATGATACCAGAAATGCAAACGGAATGATAAAGCGCTCATGGTGGCTGGCCGGTATCGGAGCCAGTAACTTTGCGTTGATTGGTTTGCTATGGCTGACTAGCATTACCGGACATCTTGGTTATCTGACCCCTGCATCTGATCCGTTGCGACATTTGCGCGGTTGGAACACCCATCACGCAGATATTAACGTATTCATGCATCAGCATCCTGCCGATATCATTATTACTGATCGCCGCGTTACCACGGCTTTATTAACGCATCAATTCAGGGATACGGATATCAGAATACGCATTTATGATGCTGATCTTATTCCCAGCAATCATTACGAAGCCTATTTCCGCTATATCCCATCACCAGAAAATAGCCCGGTTCTGCTGGTAACAGAAAACAACCAGCCGCTTGATATTCCGGGGATAATCTGGACAGATGCCCGTTCGGTCAGCCAGACCAGTATCAGCTATCGCCACAATCGCATTCTTTATCTTTATGCTGGAACCGTAAGCGGGCAATAGATACGGATTAGCAATCCCGTTTCTGGTCAGTCATCTGTTTGAATGCCGCCAGTGTTTCATCGCTGATATGATGCTCCATGCCTTCGGCATCGGCATCTGCGGTAATGGGATCGACGCCGATAGATAATAGAAAATCACGCAGAACAGCATGCCGTAGAGAACAGCTTATTGCCAGTGTCTGGCCTTTATCGGACAGGGTAATCGGCTGATACGGGGCGGTGACAACTAACCCTTCCCGATGTAATCGCTGAATTGTTGCATTAACCGTTGGCGCAGAAACACCGAATCTGGCGGCTAGATCGCTGATCCTTGCCTCACCTGACTGGTCGATTAATTCAGCAATCATTTCTACATAGTCTTCGGCGACTTCTTTTTGATGCGCGCGGCGAATACGGTCAAACCGCGCCGCTGAAGTAGCAATATCACTATCTGCTGGCGTTGCCGCTTTTTTAGGTTCTGTTACTTTTTTAGCTTTCATCGTCACTCGCCTGCTTCACTTATCAACCTAGGCAAGTCCAATTCTGGACGCAAGGTGAAAATTCTCTTGTTATTCGGTTGTCTCACTGGCATGTCTAAAATATAATATGTTTCCAGAGGGTACACATGACAAACACAGAATTAGAAGCAGCGGCATTCCGGCGGCTAGTCAAACATTTGCAGGAACGGACTGACGTTCAGAATATCGACTTGATGAACCTATCCGGTTTTTGTCGCAACTGCTTATCGCGCTGGTATCGCGAAGCCGCCGAAGACATGGGTATAAGCATGGATCAGGACACGGCCAAAGAACGGGTTTACGGCATGCCATATGCCGAATGGAAAGATAAATATCAAACCGAAGCCACCCCCGAACAAAAGGCCGCGTTAAAGAAAAACGCCACACATTAACCGCAAATAAAGGTGATATACCTGATTTGCCTAACAAGATGGACAGATACAAATGAATGCAACTGCGATGAATGCTGGTAATCAGACTCCTGAAATGCTGCGTCAATTTATTGAGCGCGTGGAACGGCTCGAAGAAGAAAAATCCGGAATCCTATCCGATATCAGAGATGTCTATAGTGAGGCGAAGGGATATGGATTTGATCCTAAAATTATGCGGCAAGTGGTCAAAATGCGTGCCATGGACAAACAGGATTTGGATGAACATGATCAGCTGATTGAAACCTATCGTTCTGCGCTTGGGTTAATATAGGATAGCGTGATGGCTGGTTTTGCTGCCCGATTGACTGATTCTATTCGTGCCCGCAATTCGGTGCTATGTGCCGGCATTGATCCGCATATGGATCGCATCCCGTCATTATTCCAGCAAAAAGATAAAGCAAGCGCCGTGCGCGATTGGGCGTTTGAGCTCATCCCGCTTCTGGCCGGATCAGCGCCTGTTATCAAACCACAAGCCGCCATGTTTGAACAACTGGGCGTGCGCGGCATGCAGATTCTGGCCGATTTATCGCAAGCAGCAATGGCAGAAGGATTAATGGTCATCATGGATGCCAAGCGCGGTGATATCGGATCAACCGCGAAAGCTTATGCCGAGGGCTGGCTTGGCCATGATGCCGGATTCCCGTCTGATGCGCTGACCATAAACCCCTATCTGGGCAGGGACAGCCTTGATCCATTTGTTGCCAAAGCCAGACAAAGCGATAGCGGGCTTTTTGCGTTGCTCCGCACCAGCAATCCCGGCTCGCAGGATGTTCAAATGATCCCGGCGGCTGATAACAGACCTGTTTTTCATCATGTGGCTGATATGATCCGGCCATTAATGGAAGCATTAACCGATTCATCCGGATTCTCATCATTTGGCGTGGTTGTGGGTGCAACATGGCCAGAAGAATCCATTGCCTTACGCCGCATGTTGCCAGAATGTCTTTTCCTTATTCCGGGATATGGCGCACAGGGCGGCAGTGCCGCTGATGCCTTGGCCGGTCTGGTCAAAGGCCCCGAAGGATGGGAAGGCGGGCTAATCAATTCTTCACGCGGATTAACCATGCCTGCCGATGCTGATGAAGCACGGAATCTGACCGATTGGCGACAGGCCATACAGCGTTCTATTAGCGATACTATCGCCGCTTTACGCTAAAACCCCCCTTTTTTTATCAATTTTTTGTGCTTTTTTGGCTTTCAGCAGAGAATATTCGCTGGCGTTAAGAATTTTTTAACTATTTTCCAATAGGATAGCAAAACAGGAATAGCAAGTAGTTGTGCCTATTCGACAGTAATTGCTTTGTAAACAGTAACCGAAACTATGCCATTTGCACAGTTTTGAAAGTTTTGCTTATGACCAGTATTAAGTCTCACCCTGTGCTAACTGACAGGGATAAATGTAAAAAAGGTATCGTTCGCTGGTTCAGCAAACGCCTAGGATATGGATTTATTGACGTTGAGAATAACGAAGTCTTTATCCATCGTTCCACCCTCACACAATTTGGTGCCACCCGTCTGCTTTCGGATGACCGTGTTCTTGTGACAATAGAAACATCAACACGCGGATTAATCGTCGAAACGCTGCTTGGAATTGAACGTATGGCAATTGATGAGAGTCTGATTGCATCACACCCTGATGCAGATGAACATCCCGCCTATGTGAAGTTCTTTAATGAAGTCCGTGGATACGGCTTTATCGAAGTCGAAGGCTATGATCAGGATATTTTTGTTCATTCCCGTGTCGTTGAGCGCAACGGGCTATCCACTATCTATGATAACCAGCGTCTGTTTGTTACGGTTGAACAGGGTGAAAAAGGATATCAGATCAAAACCATCCGGCTCCTTGTGACAGATAATACGAACGATCTTCCCCCAGAAAATCTGACGGAACATCTCACGGAACATCTGCCAGAAAAACTGTCTGATATGCCATCCACAGATCAGGTTACTGTTAGTTCAGAAAATGAAACCGGCGATCATGAAACTGGAGAAAATGAAACTGGCGATAACATTCAAGCCGCATCAGATATACCAAAAACAGATGCTGAACCCGATACCATAATAGACGCCAAAATAGATGCCGAAACAGTTCCGGATATAGAAACGCCTCACGATTGATCAGCTATTTAGCAGTATCATAGGCGGTGATCCGGTTACTGCATCGCCAGCCATTTTTCAGCGTCAAGCGCCGCCATACATCCCATACCGGCGGCGGTGACAGCTTGCCTGTATATTTTGTCAACGCAATCCCCGGCGGCAAATACCCCCTCGACTGAGGTTTGGGTTCGGCCGGGGGCAACAACAATATATCCTTCGTCATCCAGATCAATATGATCACGGAATGGCGCGGTGGCCGGATCATGACCGATAGCAACAAATAATCCATCCACCGCCAGCTCTTGTGTTGTCTGATCTGTGGTAGATTGCAAACGAACACCAGTTACCCCACCCATAGGCGCCGTATCACCTAGCACTTCTTCGACCACATGATTCCAGATGATGTTGATATTGGCAGTTTTATCTAGCCGTTCCTGCATGACTTTTTCCGCGCGCAAATGGTCACGGCGATGGATCAGCGTTACGCTCTCACACAGATTTGACAGATATAATGCTTCCTCAACAGCGGTATTACCGCCACCAACAACCGCCACCTTTTTGCCGCGATAGAAAAATCCGTCACATGTGGCACAAGCAGATACACCTTTACCATTATAGGTTTTCTCGCTCTCAAGCCCTAACCAACGTGCTTGCGCTCCAGTAGAAATCACCACCGTATCCGCCAGATATGTGTCACCACTATCCATAAATAGCCGGAACGGCCGCTGGCTAAAATCAACCGATGCGACCAGATCATATGCCACACGCGCGCCCACATGTTCGGCCTGTTGTTGCATCTGTTCCATTAACCACGGCCCCTGAATAGCTTCGGCAAAGCCGGGGTAGTTTTCAACATCTGTCGTGATGGTCAATTGCCCCCCCGGTTGCAAACCGGCGATAACCAGCGGTTTAATATTTGCACGGGCGGCATAGATGGCTGCGGTCAGACCGGCAGACCCGGTCCCAATAATAATCATGTGTTCGTGATGTTCAGTCATAATATGATTTTAATCGCTCTCATTTAATTGCTCAAGGTTACGGAAATATTCTAATGCTTCGGGGTTGGCCAGGGCTTCTGTATTTTTAACCTCTTTCCCAAGGATAATATCGCGAACCGCCAATTCGGTAATTTTACCTGACCGCGTGCGCGGGATATCCGGCACAGCGATAATGGCATATGGCACATGCCTAGGCGTTGCCCCCTCACGGATAGCCCGCGACAAGGTTTTTTTCAAATCATCATCCAATGTCACCTTATCGGCTAGCCGCACAAAGAGGATCACCCGCATATCCTGCTGGCCATCATGAATGATATTCTGGCCAACAACAAGTGCCTCATGAATATCATCAAACGCTTCTACCTGACGATAAATTTCAGCCGTGCCAATTCTAACCCCACCCGGATTGAGCGTGGCATCTGACCGGCCATGAATGACCAACCCCTGACGGCTGGTTAAGGTCGCCCAGTCGCCATGCCGCCAGATACCGGGGAAATGATCAAAATAGGCGGCGCGATATTTTTCATCATCCGGATCGTTCCAGAACCCGATTGGCATTGACGGGAATGGCCGCGTGCAAACTAGCTCACCTTGCTGATCTATCACCGGTTGACCATTTTCATCCCAGACCGCAACCGCCATGCCTAATCCGCGCGCCTGAATCTCGCCTTTATAAACCGGCAGAGTGGGCGCACCCAGCACAAAGCATGATACTAAATCCGTGCCGCCAGAAATACTGGCAAGATGGAGATCAGGTTTTATGGCGTTATAGACAAAATCAAAACCGTCTTCGGTAAGCGGTGAGCCGGTGGAACAAATCCGTTGCAGATGCGTCAAATCAACATTGTCGCATGGGCGGTATCCGCTTTTTCTGGTGGCATCAATGAACTTGGCTGACGTGCCAAAGGTATCAAGTTTTTCATCAGCGGCCATTTGCCATAACCGTTCAGGCCCCGGATAAAACGGATTGCCTTCGTAAAGGACAATCGCGGCTTTAACGGCCAAAGCTGACACTAGCCAGTTCCACATCATCCAGCCGCAAGTCGTAAAATAAAAAACCGTATCCCCGGTGCCATGATCAGAATGGAGCCGGTGTTCCTTGATATGCTGGATCAAACTGCCGCCGCCACCATGAACAATACATTTGGGCGCACCAGTCGTGCCAGATGAATACAGAATATAAAGCGGATCATTAAACGCCGTCGGTTCAAAATGATCGACCGGCGTTGCCATATTCAGCGCATCATCAAATCGTGTTTCCTTATCATCCGGCTTAATATCCGGATCAAGAAACGGAACAATCAGACTAGCCACAACCGATGGCATTTCTGCCCGCAATTGACGATTGATATCACGGCGGTCAATCGTTTTGCCATTATAGCGGTATCCATCCACCACCATCAGCACCTTGGGCTTAATCTGTCCAAACCGGTCAAGCACGCCGTTCAGCCCAAAATCCGTTGAACAGGATGAAAACACGGCACCAATAGCCGATGATGCCAGCAATAATATCACGGCTTCGGGGATATTCGGGATATAGGCGGCCACGCGATCACCTTTGCCCACGCCTTGGGATTTTAACCATCCGGCCATAGCCATGACGCGCTGTTTACACTCAGCACGGGTAATCGCTTGTCGTCCGCCGTCTTCGCGCCATGCAATAATTGCCGGACTGTCATCAGCATCAGCAAGCAGATTTTCTGCATAATTCAAAATTCCATCAGGATAGAATTGTCCGCCAGTCATCTGATCAGGGTTTTTGCAAATCACCTCGCCCTTATCACCGATCAATCCGTGCCAGTCCCAGAACTGATCCCAGAATATATCCGGCTGATCCGCTGACCATTGCCACAACGCATGAAAATCACCCTGCCAGTCGACCAGCCCCTGATCAGCAAGAGTTTGTGCAAATTGGCTGACAGATGATTGATCACAACGGTTCTGTGAAGGCTTCCAAAGGTAAGATGACATGATAAAAACCCTAAGACTGAGCATTGCCGAACTGGCACAGGTAAAGCATACTGATTTCAGTAATGCTGGCAAGCATGTGTCTTTAGGGAAGTGCAAAATAATGACTATATCGCATATTTTTATAGCAAGATTTACCTCTACCAACTGCTTTGTTCTGATTCTGGCCTTTATGACTATGATGGTATTAGCCAGCAGAACCGCCACCGCGTTAGAAATATTCAGCGGTCATGCTACACAAGGCGGCATGGTTATTATTAAAACTGATCCGCTGGCTCATCTGACCATTGATGGCCAGACACTGGCCGTTGCCAAAAATGGACTAGCCGTCATTGGATTCCACCGTGATGATATCGCACCGGTTGATGTGGTGGCGCAATATCCGGATGGCCGCCATGATACGCTCACCCTTACCCCAACGCCGCGTGAGTTCGAAGAACAACGCATTGACGGATTGCCGCAAAATATGGTGACACCGCCACAAGACGTGCTTGATCGTATTGCCCGTGACAGGGAAGAAGTATCACAAGCCCGTGCCATCACATCTGATCTAAACGGATGGCAACAGGATTTCATCTGGCCTAGCCATGGGATCATTACAGGCATTTATGGCTCACGCCGGATATTAAACGGTCAGCCACGCGCGCCACATTATGGCATTGATATTGCCGCCGCAATCGGGACGCCGGTAAAAGCACCTGCTGATGGGGTTATTACCATGGTTGATGATCTGTATTTTACCGGCATCACCATTATTATGGATCATGGCCACGGGATTAGCTCTACCTTTTTGCATCTGGATAAAGCGAACATATCGGTGGGTATGGCGGTAAAACAAGGTGATATTATCGGTGAAGTCGGCTCCACTGGCCGGTCTACCGGTGCGCATCTGGATTGGCGTATCAACTGGTTTACGAAACGGCTTGATCCGGCTTTGCTAGCTGGCTCTATGCCGAACAGCTAATATATGTGACGCATCAAGCGTATCAACACATTCACAAAGCGCATCAACCAGATCATCAATCATCTGATCATTATGGCAAGGCCCCGGCGTAATCCGCAACCGTTCCGAACCCATAGGAACCGTCGGATAATTGATAGGCTGAATATACATACCATGTTGTTTCAACAACCGGTCACTCATCGACTGGCAAAGGCCGGCATCATTAATCATCACCGGAACAATATGTGATGCCCCCGGATGAAGATGAAACCCAGCGGCCGCAAGTTTATTTTTTAGCCGTGCCACCTGTCGTTGCTGGCCAAGTCGTTCCGTCTGGCTTTGCCGCAAATGCCGGACACTGGCTAGCGCCGCGCGAGCAAGCGCTGGCGGCAGGGCAGTGGTAAAAATAAAGCCGGAACCATAGCTCCTGATCACATCACAAATCTGGTCAGATGCCGCGATATAACCGCCCATCACACCAAAAGCTTTGCCCAACGTGCCTTGTATCACATCAATGCGATGGGCGACTCCGGTTGCTTGTGCCACCCCGCCACCCTGATCACCATAAAGCCCGACAGCATGCACCTCATCGCAATAGGTAAACGCGTTATATTTCTCAGCCAGCTCTACCAGCTCTATCATGGGGGCAATATCGCCTTCCATTGAATAGACTGATTCAAACGCAATCAGTTTTGGGCGTTCAGCAGGTTCTGCCGCCAGCAATTGTTCCAGATGATGCAAATCATTATGCCGGAAAATGGCTTTATCTGCCTTCGCGTGGCGGATGCCGCTAATCATTGACGCATGATTGCTTGCGTCAGAAAATACTTTGACCCCGTCAATGAGCGTGATCAGCGTGGATAAACTGGCCTCATTAGCAACATAGCCGCTAGAAAATACCAGCGCTCTTTCCTTGCTGTGCAAATCCGCCAGTTCTCTTTCCAGTTCCATCAGCGCATGGCTATTGCCAGAAATATTGCGCGTCCCGCCCGCGCCTGCACCTTCGCTGATACCGGCGGTCATTGCACCGGTCACCATAACCGACTGCCCCATGCCCAGATAGTCATTTGAGCACCAGTTGATAATCGGTTTTGGAACATCGCCGCCATGCCAGATGGCATGCGGATGCTGTTTTTCCTGTCGTTCAATTTCAGCAAATTGACGATAACGCTGTTCTTTGAACAGTGTCGCAATCTTATCTGAAAAAATCTGGTCAGCCCATATCGGCATGGCTATTACCTTGTTTATTGTTCACAAATAAAACAAATACTAGGCAACAAAATAACATGAAAAAATACAGGTATTCATCTGAAATAACAGGCCTGTGACGATTTTGCACAAGCCTGTTTTATATTACATTCAGATTAATCCATAACAATCAGCTAGGCGTAATGCCGCGCATTTTTTCCGACCGGCGGCGAAGCAATTCAACCGTTGTCAGCAAAACAATCGACAAGATAACAAGGATTGTTGCCACCGCTAGAATAGTAGGGCTAATCTGTTCCCGAATACCGGAAAACATTTGCCGTGGGATGGTTCGCTGTTTCACATCTGCCATTTGCAATACCACCACGACTTCGTCGAATGATGTGATGAAAGCAAACAATCCACCAGAAATCACCCCCGGTAAAATCAATGGCATCTGAATTTTAAAGAATGTTGTCACCGGCCCTGCACCCAGATTAGCCGCAGATCGCGTCAGGCTTCGGTCAAATCCGGACAGCGTTGCCGTCACTGTAATAATGACAAATGGCGTACCAAGAACAGCATGGGATAAGATAATACCAGTATAGGTTTTGGCCAGACCAATATATGAGAAAAAATAGAACAGCCCCGATGCCGTAATCACCAATGGCACCACCATAGGCGATATCAGCAAAGCCATGACCGCTCTTTTATATGGCATTTCCGAACGCGACAGACCAATCGCTGCCAGTGTTCCCAGCGCCGTTGATATGATAGTCGCAAAAAACCCGATAAAGAGCGAATTCTTGATAGACCGCACCCATTGGGAGTTTGCCCACATGTCTTCCCACCAGCCTTCGATAGCTTGCGGAGCAACCATGCCATTATAGAGGATATCCTGATACCAGCGCAGAGAATATGCCGCCGGATCAAGGGCAAGCATGCCTTCGGTGAAGCTGAAATACGGTTCCTGATTAAAAGATAAAGGAATGAGTATCAAAATCGGGGTAATCAGAAAGATAAAAATACCACCGCAAATCACGCGAAACCCATAAAAATTAAGCACCTCGCGTGAAGACGCATATGGCGGCAAAGCCAGCCTGTAATCACCAGCATTTAGCCAGATTGACATACGCCCAAGCACATACCCGACCAGACCAATCATGATGCCGAATGGCACCGATGAATAAACAGTCCCGAACGCAACCATAAGCGCGGCAAAAATAACGCCAGCTTTAAATCGGGTCAGATTCAATGTGATCAGCACCGCCGAAATCACCGCCGCAATAATGGCACCAACCGCCATCCCCGGCAACATGAGCGCGGTATTACCTTGCGCCGATAATAACCCGACAATAGCCGCTATACCGGCAGGTACAGCCATGGTGAACCATAAAGGTGGCTGAGGTGGAATATAACGATATTTACCAGTAGACATATGATTAACCCAGTTTCATATTGTCGATTCCGACCACGCGGTCGTAAATCCAGAAAAAGAAAAGAACAAAGACCAGCAACACAAGCCCCAACGCCGCCGCCAGATTCCAGTTGAGTGATCTCCGCATATGGAAATCAATAATATTGGAAATCATCTGGCCATCCTGACCACCAACCAATGCCGGCGTAATGTAATATCCAATAGCCAGAATAAACACGAGCAAAGAACCCGCGCCAATGCCGGGGATGGATTGCGGAA
Organism: Alphaproteobacteria bacterium; assembly: GCA_018701255.1. Taxonomy (GTDB): domain Bacteria; phylum Pseudomonadota; class Alphaproteobacteria; order Puniceispirillales; family UBA1172; genus UBA12202. Next base: position 12,193 of record JABIWM010000190.1, read on the forward strand.
AATAAACCCGCCAGAACGCTGTCCAGTTTGTTGCACCCATAGATTTAGCCGCCCGCACATAAGCCGGTGAAATGGTTTTCATCACCGAGAAAAGCGGCATAATCATAAATGGCAGCATAATATGCGTCATAGCGATCAACGTGCCGGTTTTATTATAGATCAGCGAGAAGCGGTCATCATCTGTGGCCAGCCCGAACACGACAAACAAATCATTCATCACCCCCTGGCTTTGCAACATGGCAATCCATGCCGTTGTCCGTACCAGAAGCGATGTCCAGAATGGCATCAGCACCAATATTAATAATAAATTTGCAGTTCGGTTTGGCAGATTTGCCATCAGATATGCCACCGGATAACCCAGCAATAGGCAAGCCACGGTAACAATAAATGAAATCTCAATGGTGCGGATAAATAACGTCACATGGATTTGCCGCAATTCATCCTGTGCTTCAAACCCGCCGGTTGAATTAACCCGCATATCCACGGCGTTTGCCACATAGCCAAGCGTGTACGTCTTGGACGCAACCTTAATCGCCTGCCAAAGCTCAATATTTTGCCACTTCTTATCTTTCTGTTCTAACGCTTCCAGATAAGGTGCTTCAAGTTTCTTGGCCACCCGTGCCGTAGATTTGAATAATGACGTTGCGCCGGAAAACTCTCTATTCACGCGGTTGGCAACCCGACCGATTGTTTTTTCTTTTTTGGCAACAACCAGATCAGCCACCATCGCGGCCGCCATTTCTTCGGTGACAGGGCTAGTGCCATCCCATTCTGACATGACAATAGTCGACATCGGCATCAGTGAGGCATATCTGTCATCATAGACAGAGGCAGAAAGCATGAAAACAATCGGTATAACAAATGCGCTAAGAATTAACGCTAATAAGGGGCAAACCAGACCAAATGTGCGTAATTTCGTACGAAATAGGGATTGCGCTAATTTTCTTTTAAGCGGTGTGCCGTCAGCAGCAAGTAAACGGTTATCCGACATTTTATATTCCTGTAATATGAAATAAATTATAGAAAAAGGGCGAAAAGAATATGTCCTTTCGCCCTTTAATTTATGATTTAGTTAGCAAGCCAGGCATTGAAACGTTCGTTCATTTCGTCCTGGTTATCAGCCCACCATTCAAAGTTGTTCTGAATAGCTGTTTTGAAGTTAGCTGGTGCTGTTGGCATCTGTGGGCCCATAGCAAGGTCAGGCTTGTTATGGAAAGACCCTACTAGAGGTGAAGATGACTTACGGGTTGGGCCATAAGAAATCCATGATGCCTGATCAGCCAAGCGCTGTGTATCTGTTGAGAATGCAACAAAATCTAGTGCTAACTGCTTGTTCTTTGCGCCTTTTGGGATGATCCAGAGATCAAGATCATAAATCTGTGCATCCCAGACAATTTCAAATGGCTTGTCTTCGCTGGCAACAGCGTTGAAGATACGGCCATTATATGCAGTTGTCATAGCAACTTCGCCATCAGCAAGAAGCTGTGGTGGTTGTGCGCCTGCTTCCCACCAGACAACATCGTCTTTGATGGTATCGAGCTTGGCAAATGCGCGATCAACGCCTGCTGGTGTTGACAGAACGTCATAGATATCACCCGGTGCAACCCCATCAGCGGCCAGAGCCATTTCAAGGTTAGCTTTTGGTGACTTACGCATGCCGCGCTTGCCCGGGAAACCGTCAACGTCAAAGAAATCGGCAATTGTCTTCGGGCCGTTTGACATCTTTGATGAATCATAGGCATAAATGGTTGACCAAACGATTGAGCCAACAGCGCAATCTGTCAACGCACCATCAATAAAGTCTTCCATTGCTGGTGTGCCATCTGGAGCAGCAGGAAGCATTGCCGGATCGATTTCTTCGGCTAGACCTTCGTCACATGCACGGATAGCATCAGACAGTTCGACATCGACCACGTCCCAAGTGACGTTTCCGGCTTCGACCTGAGCTTTGATTTCTGCGATACCACCATTATAGTCTTCTGAGACTACATTTGTGCCTGTCTTGGCTGTCCATGGTTTGTGATATGCTTCAACCTGTGATTTGGTATAAGCGCCACCCCATGATACAACAGTCAAACTTTCAGCAGATGCTGCTGAAGCGACTGCAACAGACAGCACAGCGGCTGATACCATTGTCAGTGTTTTCTTCATTGTCATTCGTTCCTCCTAAAATAAAAACAACATTTTCAGTTTAAAATGATAAAACCGAATCTTGATTATAATTAACTATAATCAAGCGCACGGCAATCATCAATATTCCAACTAACATAACCTTTATTACCCGGAGAGAGCGAAATAGGTTTGTTGGAATTCGGTATCTTGGCAATAAACTCATCATTTCCAGCCACCTGCATCCGGCAACGAATATGATCCCCAAGATAAATAAGCTCCATTACCTTTGCCGGTAACGATACTTTCCCACGAACAGTTTTATCGGAAAATGCAATACGTTCGGGACGAATCGACAACGTTGTCTTATCGCCTTTGGCAACATTAACGACTCTGGTCGCTTGGACTTTGCCATGCTTACCCAGATCAACTGTAATCTTTTTGCCCGAAATGGCATCAACTTTACCGACCAGAGTATTATTCTCGCCAATAAACTGTGCCACAAAAGCATTATCAGGCCGTTCATATAAAGTAACCGGATCAGCCAATTGCTGTACGATACCATCATTAAAAACAGCAATCCGGTTTGACATGGTCAGCGCTTCTGATTGGTCATGCGTAACATACACCACGGTCACGCCCAGTGATTCGTGAATATGCTTGATCTCATACTGCATATGCTCACGCAATTGCTTATCTAATGCACCCAATGGTTCATCCATCAAAACCAGCTCAGGTTCAAACACTAATGCGCGCGCCAATGCAATACGCTGTTGCTGGCCACCGGAAAGCTGTGCCGGTTTACGGTCACCAAACTCAACCATCTGCACCATTTCCAGCGCGCGGCGAACTTTTGCTTCGGCATCGGCCTTGCTCATCTTGCGAACTTGTAACGGAAAGGCCAGATTCTCATTCACGGTCATATGCGGGAACAAGGCGTAGTTCTGAAACACCATGCCAATGCCGCGCTTATGCGGGGGAATATTATTGATCGGCTTACCATCAAGAAGAATATCGCCATAAGTTGCGGTTTCAAAACCGGCTAACATCATCAGGCAGGTTGTTTTGCCAGACCCTGACGGCCCCAGCATAGTAACAAACTCACCCTTTTGGATGTCCAGATTAAGGTTTTTTACGACTAATGATTCGCCATCATAGCTTTTCTGAACATTTTCGTAACGAACAAACGGCATGGTTGAAGCCATTATTACTCCCCTTCTTTTACTGCTCTCAAAAAAACAGATTGAACCAATAGATGCAAGTCTTTTTAATTTAACCGATAACTAAATCAAGCGAAGACCTGCCAAGACGTTCACATCCATCTGCTGTAACCAGATAGCTTTCGCCAAGTGTCATAGCGGTACCGGTATCGCTATCCATCAGAATCATGTGCATAAAATAGGTCATGCCTTCTTGCAAAACGACAGGATTTCCAGAATAAAACATCGGCCAGTCCATCCAGTTTGGCGCAAATGTTGTCCCCATGGAATACCCGCAGGCATTCATCCGCGCATGCTGGAATCCATGTGCGTCCATCGTCCGGGCATGGGCATCAAAAACACCGCCAACCGTATGGCCGGGGCGCAATGCGTCTTCGCAAGCATGGATCGATTCCACACAAGCCTTATGCATGGCAATATGTTCATCACGCGGCCGGCCAATCGGTATCGTTCGCATCATCGCGGCATGATAATGGCGATAAGCACCTGCCCATTCCAGCGTCAATTGATCAATATCAGATAGCATCTTGCGGCCAGAAAAATAACGGCAGAGCAAGGCATCCGACCCTGATCCGATAATAAACTCATTCCCCGGATAATCCCCGCCGCCTTTGAACACTTCGCCCTGCATAGCCGCCAGAATATGTCCTTCGTCAGCACCTGCATGTGACAGATCAACCGCCGCATCCCATGCGTTATCAGCCAGTTCAGCCGCCCGCCGCGCATAGACAATTTCTTCGGCTGATTTCACTAACCGTAATCCGGATATCAATTCAGACATATCAACCAGTGTAGCGAACCCATCCATAGCCGTGTTAAGCCGCATCGCCGACCGTCCGGTCAGCCCATACGCTTCGTATTCCACGCCAAGCCGTTTATGTTCCAGCCCCATTTCAGCTAGCAAATCCCGCAAATCATCATGCGGAGTGCTGCCATGCTTATCCACCCAGACACGGATATCCGCAATGTTGGATGTGTTCTGTGCTTGCCGCAAATCCGGTGCCCGCGTGATCAGTTTTATATCGCCATCTGCTGTCACCGCCAGACATTGGAAAAACACATAGCCAAATGTGTCATATCCGGTCAGCCAGTACATGCTTTCCTGCCGGAATAGCAACATGCCATCCAGATCAGATGCTTTCATCGCGGCTTTTAGCGCGTCTAGGCGCCGGTTAAACTCATGATCTGAAAAATGAAGTGCCATCATATGCTCCGCTATATTGATATGAGAAGTGTTGTTTTGGATTTATTTATGCTTGCGGTGATATAGCATCCGGCCAATCACATTTAGTAATATTTGTGCCGCCAGCGTTGTTGTAGAACCGGCATGATCATAATCCGGTGCCACCTCAACCAGATCAAGCCCGATAATATCATTCCGCCGTGCTAATCCATCCAGCAGTTCCAATATTTCATAATATAGAAACCCGCCATGGCTAGGCGTTCCTGTTCCGGGGGCAATGGATGGATCAAAACCATCTATATCTATGGTGATATAAACACGGCCAGCCGGAATACGGTCAAGCACCGTATCAACGCCCATCTGCCGGAATTGCCGGACAGACATAATATCCGATCCCATAGAACGCGCATCGGTATAACCATCACGAGCAGTCGAAGACACATTCCTGATCCCGATCTGCGACAGACCAGTAACATATGGCTTTTCTGCCGCGCGCCGCATCGGGTTGCCATGACCCATAGTAACACCATGCCGGACATCAACAAAATCCAGATGCGCATCAATCTGCACCAGATGAAATGGCGCCTCGTCACTGAACGCGTTAATGGCCGGAATATTGACAGAATGATCACCACCAAGCACAACCGGAATCGCCCCTGACTTTAAAATAGCGCGAACGCCTGTTTCTATATTGGCGTGGCTTTGCTGGGTATCGGTATGAATGATATCCGCATCACCAATATCAACAATGCGTGTCGTCGCGCTTTCCAGATAGGTGATATCATCTTCGTGATCATAAGCCCCACTATGTCCAAAAGAAAACAATGTTGATGCTTCTCTGATACCGCGTGGACCAAAACGGGCGCCAGCACGGAACTGAGTCCCAAAATCAAACGGCGCGCCAAGAATAGCAACGTCAGCATCAATCGCATCCCAGTCGCCAATATAAGGATATTTGCCAAAACTGCATAAACCGACAAATGGCAGATTCAAACGTCCTTTTTCGTATCCGTGATTCGCCATATTTGCTCTCCTGAAATTGCGCCAAATAATTGATGCTATCATCATTACAAAAGAAAGGCCTCACAGACAATATGTAAGGCCTAACTTCATGTCAGATATTATTCAGATTTTATTTTTCACGGAAGACAATCGTCTGCGCCCGTTCAATAGGTGACAGAATATAATCCAGCACAGTACGCTTGCCGCCCAGAACATCCACCACCACCGGCATACCGGGGGTAATTACGGGCTTTAGGCCGGATAGCGGAAATACCGGATCAGGGATTCTGATAATCGTCTGATAATATGGCGGTTGGTTTTCTTTCTGGGTGCTATTCGTTGCAATTATCTCAACGATGCCTTCCATTGTACCATAACGTGACACATCAAACGCCGATAACGATATCCGCACTGGCAATCCAGGATAGATATCCGCCACATCCTGCGTCATGACTTGTGCTTCGATAGTGACATCTTCTTCGGCTGGCACGACTTCGGCTAGTACGGCACCAGCATCAACCACACCGCCGACAGTGGAAAAATGAACAGCAGAAATAGTACCATGAACCGGTGACTTTACATCTGTTTGTTGAACTTTTCCTTTTATATATTTCATCTTGTTATTCAGGATGAAACGTCATGCTTTGGTATCAGATAAAACATGACAGCCAAAACAAATGGCCATGAAAAACATGGCCATTTGTTTATAAATTAACGTGTATTGATCACATTTATGTTATTATTGTTTCGGAAAGTAATCCTCACAAACGCCCTCACGATAGACATCTGCCGTACAGCAATGCAGCCCGCCACCGAAGGCATAGGCATCACGCAATTCGACTTCGATCACATTCATGCCCAGCTTATCCATTTGTTCGGCCTGATAGACTTCGGTTTTTTCTACACATACTGTTTTCGGATCAAGCACCAGAACATTCATCGACAGCCACACAGATGAATAGCAAAGCGCCGGTGGGGAATTATGCGCCGGTTGTGCCGCGTCAACAATTTCCCAGCCATTTTTTTCAAATAATTCCCGTTGCGCCTCCGGCAAACGTCTTTGCGGATTATTGAGAATTAACCCCGGCCGTAATGGCGTAAAAGTCGCATCAATATGGATAGGATACGGATCACCGGGAAAGTTCACGGCATGAAGGCGATGATCCGGATAATGCCGCTGAAGCCAGTCAATGCCTTTCAGATTGGTGGTGAAACCATGCTGAACCACAAGGTCTTTGCCAAAGCGCAAGACATCAGCCGCATCAAATAACGGCTCTTCTTCTGTGGTGACAAAATATTTATCCGCTGTCCATTCCAGCCGCTTCTGATCACCAATTTTCTCAGACAGATAATCCGGCCGGTAATCGGCATCGGTCAAACGCGGCTTTGGTGCCGATTCGTGCCGCATCTTCGGATCATCCATATAATATTGTTGCAGCAAAGGCCGATAACACAAATATTCAAACCAGCGACACCGGTAGCTCATCGTTGCCTCAAGGATTTCCTTACCCACAGTAAGCAGAACGTCACGCGGCGGCATACAACCAAACATCGTTTCGGTTTCCCAATCTGGCGTTGCTGTTGGCCGATTGAAATCAAGCGGCGTTGGCCGGTCAACAATCACACCACGCTTAGTCAGCAGGCTGGCAAAATTATCCAGCAATTCATTTGCGCGATCCACGGTTTCCTGTGGGCGGGGGCCATATTGGCCACGCATATCCGAATCTTCGGGAACCTTGGCATCCAGTGCCGGTTCCGGTGCCGGAATACAGCCACCATCAGCCCGGCCAACAATCACATGTTTCAGCGGGTCCCATTCGTTCCAGCTGGATACAATTGTTTTCGGGGTTTCAGTTTTGGCATCAACAGACTGATCAGACATGGCTTTCTCCAATACGGTTTATTCCTCGAGATGGGTTTTTGGGGATACGTTATTCTTGGCCGCGACACTACTGCAAAAAAAAAATTAGGGCAATCGCCCATGCTTAAGAATTAATTAACTCTTATCAGGATAAAGACATGCCAGCTTTAGCGCGACCGGTTTATGGCCAAACGTGATGAAGCATTAGGTGTTGGACATCTGCTGTCTTTCGCGCCAGATGATATATCCATTAGCACATAAAATGATCGCCACACCAAAATAGAATATCACCGGCGGCGATTCATCAAAGAACAACGCCCCCATGATGACTCCTGCCGGAATGGTCAGAAAATGCACCGGTGCCAATGCACTGGCAGGCGCGTAAACATGGCTTGCCGCCATAAAAAACTGTTGGAAGCTGGCTAAAATACCAATGGCCAGCATAAATGGCCAGATAGCTATGGCAACGGACATATCTTCGCCCAATGCCAGCACCAGCGTAAATGATACCACCATGCCAGCGGTATTATACCAGAGCGCGGTCGTCACCGGCGGATTGCTTTTCCCCAATTGCCGGAGCATCAGAAACATGATGCTGGCAAAAAGTGTTGAGGCCAGCCCAAGTGCCACCCCAAACCCAAAAGACGGATCAGATAAATGCGATATCTGGGTTTCTTGCCAGATAAGAACAAGCACCCCCAGAAAGCCGATAAACACCGCCGCTAGCCGGTGCTTGCCCACTTTTTCAGCAATAACAAAAGGCGCTAGAATGGTGATGAAAATCGGCATCGTCTGTGACAATGCGGCGGCGAGTGAGATATCCAGATAAATCACCGCACCAAACCAGCTGAACAGCCCAAGCATGCCGGAGCTAATCCGCAGGCTTAACGTTTTCCAGTTGCTAATAGCCAGCACGCGGTTGCCACGTTGCCATAACCCATACGCAAAAAGTAAAGGCAGACAAAACGCATAACGTGCCAGCAATATAGTAAAAAAGGGTACCGTGTCCGTGATGGTTTTAACCATGGCGGCCAGACCTAGTGAAAGGATAATTTCAAGCGTAAGAAAAATCATTCCCAAAGCCAGAAAAACAGGCTGGATATTATCGTTATGAGGGGCAGGATTAGCCATGCTTGCCAATATCGCGGCTCACCCAGTGGCGCCGGCATACCGACGCATACAGATCATTTCCGCCAATGGCAATTTGCTCACCGGCTGTAATCGGCTGGCCATCAGGGTCAAGTCGTATGACCATAGTGGCCTTGCGCCCACACCAGCAAATTGTCCGGATTTCCCGAATATTATCGGCAAGTGCCAGTAATGCGGCGCTTCCCGGAAACAACTCACCTTGAAAATCTGTTCGCAACCCATAAGCCAGAACCGGAATATTCAGCTGATCGGCAATTTGCGATAATTGCCAGACCTGATCCTTAGTCAGAAATTGCGCCTCATCAACCAATAAACAGCTAATGGCGTTTTCATGATGTTCTTTGCTAACCATTGCCAGCACATCATCGCTATCACCAAAGGTAAACGCATTTGAAGTGATGCCAATGCGTGAGCTAATGACCGCGTCACCGTATCGGTTATCAATACGCGCGGTCATTAGCATCGTTCGCATACCACGTTCGTGATAGTTATGTGATGCCTGAAGCAGAATCGTCGATTTACCCGCATTCATGGCCGAGTAATTAAAATAAAGCTTTGCCATGACGCAGGGTCCTGTAGATTACTGCGCGCCACCCAGAATAGCTTTGGTTTCGAGATATTCTTCAAAACCCCATTCCGCTTTCTCACGGCCATTACCAGATTGCTTATATCCCCCAAATGGAGCATCGGTGCCGCCACCTGTGTAATTAATATGCACCTGACCGGCACGCAATTCCCGCGCGTAATCCATCAGCTGATCCATATTTGCCGGATCACCAGATACATAGGCGGCAAGCCCGTAATCCGTGTCATTAGCAATAGCAATGGCATCATCCCGATTATCATAAGACAGGATGGAAAGAACCGGGCCAAAGATTTCTTCACGGGCAATAGTCATATCATTATTAACATTGCCAAAGACTGTTGGTCGGACAAAATAGCCACGATTGATCCCATCAGGGCGACCGGTGCCGCCGGTGACTAGCGTGGCGCCTTCGTCAATACCTTTCTGAATCAGGTCCTGGACTTTATTAAATTGCACATCACTAACCAATGGCCCCATATCTGTGCTTTCGGATGCCGGATCACCAACCACCACTTTTTCAGCAGCGGCTTTTGCAACTGCCAGAGCTTCTTCGTGACGCGAAGCCGGAACCAGCATTCGTGTTGGCGCGTTACAGGACTGGCCTGTATTATCCATCACGCCGGTTACTCCACGAGCAACAGTTTCTGCCATAGCATCATCATCCAGAATAATGTTCGCTGACTTACCGCCCAGCTCTTGTGCTACGCGCTTAACGGTTTCAGCAGATGTCTTCGCCACCGCAATACCGCCACGGGTTGAACCGGTAAATGACATCAACGCAATATCAGGATGTGCGCTCATCGCCTCACCCACAATAGGGCCAAATCCGTTGATAACATTCAACACCCCTGCGGGAACACCGGCAGTGTGACAAATCTCAGCCATAAGCATCGTTGATAATGGCGCTATTTCACTTGGCTTTAATACAGATGTACAGCCAGATGCCAGACATGGTGCCAGTTTTGCCATGACCTGATTAATTGGCCAGTTCCACGGCGTGATCAGACCGCAAACACCAATAGGTTCACGGCGAATGGTATAGTTACCATGCGGATATTCAAAGGTGAACTCGCTCAGCACGCGGATCGCTGTTTTGAGATGGCCAAGACCAACCGATGCCTGACCACCTTTGGCCAGATTAATCGGAGCACCCATTTCAATCATGATCGCATGGGCAACGTCATCATAACGCCGCTTATATTCTTCGCGAACAGATGTTAGCAACTCGACTCTTTCTTTGACGCTAAAGCGTGAGTAACTAGGGAAAGCCTTTTTAGCGGCGGCCACAGCAAGGTCAACATCAGCGGCAGAACCCATACTGATCTGGCCGGTCGGCTCTTCGTTGGCCGGATTGATCACATCAATAGTTTCTGGCTTTACCGGGTCAATCCATTTGCCATCAATATAGAATTGTAGAAATTTCATTATGTTATCCTCATCTTCGCTTTGGTTGAATTGCGGTAAATATGCCGCGTTACATGTTATTCTTCGAAACCGTCCAGCATGCCTTTTTCTTCAAGCACCTTTCGGGCTACCCGAAAACACTCTAGCGCTTGTGGCACCCCACAATAAATACCCACAACGTGTACAATCGCACGAATTTCGGCAACGCTGACTCCGTTGCCAATCGCGCCACGGCAATGCAATTCCCATTCATGCATTTTGCCTAGCGCACCAATCATGGTCAGATTCATCATGGAACGGGTTTTTGCATCAATAGCATCATCGCCCCAGCCAAACCCCCAGCACCACGCGGTCATGGCCTCTTGGAATGGTCGCATAAACGCATCAGCTTTATCTAGCGTGTTTTCAACGTATTCAGCGCCAAGCGTTTCTTTCCGCTTTGTCACCCCAATTTCAAAATTCTTGTCCATCTGCTGATCTCCTGATTTCAGACGCATATGGCTTATATTCCTACTCTTATCCGCCCCATAAGGCAAGTTTCGACAAACTTAATCTTTACCTAAAACCTATCTGACCTTAGAATAATCTAATATTATCAATAATCCGGATACAGCATGACTGAAAACGGCATTGCCAGATTATATATTCGCACGTTTCCAGACACAAAAAATGTCAATCGTATGCTGGAATCGGTTGAACTACATGTGCGGCACCGCATTACCGGCGTTGATGCCAATCTCACGTTATTAAAACCAGCGCATAGAACAGATACGTTAATTGAACTGTGGCGTTACCATAACGAAGATGACCAGTCATGGGTACAGCAATCACTAGCCGGGGCAAATGTTGTTCCGGATGCGATGGCACCTGACAACACGATTTATACCCTTGATCTGGTCTTCCAGTCCCATGACAGTGATTTTTGAGATAATCTGCTAAACTATGCCATATCCTGAACAGCGCGTTGTCTGGCTTCGGCGGAATCCTTATCCGTGATAAAGATCAAACCGGACACCCGCCGCATCAATGCCGCCTCATGATTTTCTATCACGCCATCGGCCAGAACAACCTGCCAGAGCTTTTCCATCAGGAAGCATTTTTCATCATGACTATAATTGCTATTGATCTGCCGCACCCATCCATATAGATCAGCCGCCTCATCTGCACTGGTTTTTGCGTCATTGAGCAATTGGTCAACCTCATCAGAGCTCAGCCCGAATTCATCCTCAACAATACGCCGGATCATGGCCAGTTCTGCCGCATCAGCGTTACCATCCACCATAAGCGCCCGAAACATCAATGCTGTTGCCGCAAGCCGCAGGTTTTCTTCAGACACATGGTCTTCATCCACTTTGACGGCCACCAGCTTTTCAAAAAATCGCATCATGATTTACCTCCTTCGGGGCATAAACTGATATATATAAACCTAGGGCATATTCATCTCTTATCAGCACATAAAAGTAAAGCCACCTCAACAGAATTAAGATGGCTTTACCTGTATTATTGGTTTTCAGCTCATGCGGTTTGCTGATGTTCGGCTGTGGTTGAGAATTGTAATTCTGCCGCATCCGCGCCAGTGTGATTAACAATTACCGTATCCCCATCACTAAACCGTCCGGCCAGAATGGCTTCTGCAAGCGGATTCTGCACCATATTCTGAATCACGCGCTTAAGCGGCCTTGCGCCATATTTCGGATCATATCCGGCATCAGCCAGCCAGTGTTTTGCCGCCGCTGTCACATCAAGCGTAATATGCCGATCCATCAGCCGACCTGCTAGCCGTGCCAGCTGAAGATCAACAATATATGTCATATCCGCCCGATCCAGCCGCCGGAACAGAAGAATAGAATCAATCCGGTTAAGAAACTCCGGCCGGAACATCGACCGTACTTCTGCCATGACTGGCTCGCGTGCCGCCTCACTGCTTTCGCCATCAGCCAGTTCCAGCAAATGATCAGACCCGATATTGGATGTCATCAGGATAATCGTATTGCGGAAATCCACCTTATGCCCCTGACCATCGGTTAACTGGCCTTCGTCAAGCACCTGCAACAGAATGTTGAAGATATCGGGATGGGCTTTTTCAATCTCATCGAACAGCACCACCTGATATGGCCGGCGGCGCACCGCTTCGGTCAGGCTACCGCCTTCTTCATAGCCTACATAGCCGGGGGGCGCACCAATCAGCCGCGATACCGCGTGTCTTTCCATATATTCGGACATATCAATCCGCAACACCGCGGCTTCATCATCAAACAGAAACTCGGCTAGTGCTTTTGACAATTCTGTTTTACCAACACCGGTTGGGCCAAGCATCATGAAACTGCCGATAGGTTGATTAGGATCAGAAATGCCGGCGCGCGCGCGTCTGGTTGCATTGGCAACCGCCTTGATTGCCTCATGCTGGCCAATCACCCGTTGTTCCAGCATGCTTTCCATAGCCAGCATTTTTTCCTGCTCAGCTTCCAGCATTTTATCAACCGGAATTCCTGTCCATGTGCTGATCACGCGGGCAATATGCGTGGCCTCAACCTCATCATTGAACATATCTGAAGACGCGACCATATCTTTGGCTTCGGCTAATTCGGATGCAAGCCTTGGCAGGATGCTGTAACTAATCTCCGCCGCGTCTTCCAGCCGGCCTTCGCGTTGCGCGGATTGCAGATTATTGCGTTCCGTGTCAATTTGCTGCTGAAGCCATTTGACTTCTTCGATACGGGTTTTGACATCTTCCCATTGTTTTGTCAGATCAGCAGATTGTTCTTCTAGCCCGCCCAGATCATTGGCAATATCATCCAGCCGCTTCTGATGGCGTTCTGCCGATTCTTTTTTCAATGCAGCTTGTTCGATTTTCAGCTGCATGATCTGATGATCAATCTGATCAAGCAATGGCGGCTTGCTGTCTGATTGCACGCGCAACAGACTGGCCGCTTCATCCATCACATCAATCGCCTTATCCGGCAGGAACCGGTCATTGATATAACGGCTGGATAATCTGGCAGCCGCCACCAATGCCTCATCAGAAATGCGCACGGCATGGTGCAGTTCATATTTTTCTTTCAGCCCACGCAAAACAAATATGGTGTCATCAATAGATGGCTCATTGACATAGATCGGTTGAAACCGCCGTGCCAGTGCCGAATCCTTTTCCACATACTGGCGATATTCATCCAGCGTGGTTGCGCCCAGACAATGCAGCTCGCCTCTGGCCAATGCCGGTTTCAACAAATTAGAAGCATCCATCGCGCCATCGGTTTTGCCAGCACCTACCAGCTGATGCATCTCATCAATAAACAGGATAATATTGCCTTCCTGGGACTGGACTTCTTTGAGAACGGCTTTTAACCGCTCCTCGAACTCACCCCGATATTTTGCGCCAGCAATCAACGCGCCCATATCCAGCACCAGCAACGTTTTACCTGCCAGCACGCCGGGGACTTCGTTATTGACAATACGCTGTGCTAATCCTTCTACGATAGCGGTTTTACCAACCCCCGGCTCACCAATCAGAACAGGGTTATTTTTTGTCCGGCGCGCCAGAATTTGAATCGCCCGCCGGATTTCCTGATCACGGCCAATCACCGGATCAAGCTTACCTTTTCTGGCGGCATCGGTCAGATCAGTGGCATATTTGCCCAATGCTTCAAACTGATCTTCGGCGGCATCGCTATCAATGGATTTGCCGCCGCGTGTGGCGGCTGATGCAGATTTCAGATGTTCGGCGGTCACATGTGCCTGTTTCATTAAACGGCTCACTTCAGCGCCAGATTCCGCCATGGCAATCAGCACCGTGTCTGCCGCCACAAATTGATCTCCGGCTGTTTTCGCTGTTTTTTCCGAAACGGCAAAGATGCGCGCCAGATGACCATCCAGATGCAATTGGGCATTGCCGCCAGATGATGTTGGCATTTTTTTCAATGCTGATGCGGTTAATGATGACAGCGTTTCAGCATCACCACCGGCGCGATTAATCAGCATCACGGCCAGTGATTTCGGATTTTCCAGCAAAGCCGACAGAATATGTTCAGCACAAAGTTGGGGATGGCCAGCGGCAAGTGCCGTGTTTTGCGCCTCGCCAATAGCGTTCCGCATTAAAGCGGTATAATGATCTAGTTGCATAATATGTCTCCATTATCCAGACCGACACCCCTGATCAGGCGATGGCGGCGAACATGATACGTCTGCCCAATCATTGGCACAGACCACAAACGGTTCAATCCTGACACCGTTTATATTATTTACATAAGAATTCTGTTTTTCGGATTCAATAGCAACAGCAACAATATCAATTGATGCGGGATGTCTTATCTGGCATTCGGGAAAAACAGCTGATGATCATGGCGTCTGTATTCAGCAATATGTTGCTGGCCTTTTTCGGATAACATCCATTCGCTGACCTTAATCGCCGCGGTTAGATGCGTGTCCGGGCATTTATCCGGGCTGACCGGAATAATGCCATATTGATTGAATAATGGCGGATCACCTTCAAACACAATGCTGTGTTTCTGTTTGTTGCCATAGGCAATCCATGTGCTTCTATCAGCGATAGTATATGCGTTCATTTCAATGGCAATGGATAATGTTGCCCCCATACCTGCACCGACCTCACGATAATTGGCCAGCATATCGGGATGAATATCAATGCGTTGCCATAGCCGCAATTCGGATTTATGGGTGCCGCTATCATCGCCTCTGGATACAAAAGTCACCTCACTTTTAGCAATTTGAGCCAACGCCGCATCAACGGTAGGCAATGCACTTATCATCGCTTTGTCTGTATCAGGGCCAATGATCACATAATCATTATACATCAGATTTTCGCGATATAGCCCGTAGCTGTCTTCGACAAACTGCTCTTCGTCAATTAACGAATGCACCAGCAAAAGATCACCGTCACAGTTTTTAGCATTCCTGATGGCCTGACCTGTTCCTACTGCTACAACATGAACCATCACGCCTGTATCAGCGGCAATCAGCGGCAACAGATAATCATAAAGACCGGAATGTTGTGTTGATGTGGTGGATTGTAAAATGATGCTTTCTTCGTCTGCCAATGTCACAGACGGCAGAAACACACATAATAGATATATCAGAACAACACGCATAAACATTAATGACCTAGACCCTAGAATTACTGATCCCTGATCAGATAGTGATGGACAATAATTACCGGTAAAAGCCCTGTCAATACAATCATTAACGCCGGAAGCGCCGCCAGCTCTATCAGCTCGTCATGCGCATATTGATATGTGATAATTGCCAATGTATTAAAATCAAATGGCCGCAATAATAATGTCATTGGCAGCTCTTTCATAATATCAACAAAAACAAGCAGGCCGCCAGCCAGAATAGCCGGACTGATCAATGGCAGAACAATTCTGAACATGGATGGCATAAAGCCATATCCCATCACACGGCTAGCCGGTACCAGCGAATCCGGCATCCGTTCCAGTGCCGCCCGCACAGACCCAAGCCCGACCGCCTGAAACCGTATCAGATAAGCAAAAATCAGCATCACCAATCCCCCGCCAAGCAAGCCGCCCCATGATACCCCGAACAGTGTTTGCCCTATCCAGTTCCATCCCTGATCAATCATGCTGACGGCGGCCAGCACACCAAGTGCCAGAACCGTTCCCGGAAAGGCATATCCCGTTGCTGAAACACTGGCTAACGGGCGGCCAATGGCGGATGGAATATAAAACGCAATCACGCCAACAATTAATGCACAGATCATGACCACGCATACCCCTAACCCTGCTGCAATCACGGTATGTGATATAGCCGCACCAACAACCGGCAAATGGTCAAAGCCTTGAGAAAAGGTATGGGATATCAGAATAATAACTGGCAGAACAAACCCCAGAATAACCGGCACCAGACAGATTACTGGTAATATCCAGCGCCAATGTCCTCGTGCGTTTTGTCTTGGAACGCCATTTACGCTCCGGTTAGTGATGGAAAACTGACTGTTGCGGCGACCATATCGTTCCCAGCCTAATAGAATAAATACCAGCGCAAAGGCCATCAATGCCAATTGCGCGGCAGTAGTCATATTATTCATGCCCAGCCAGACATTATAGATACCAAGACTTAACGTCTCAACAGCGAAAAAATCAACCGTACCAAAATCAGCAACGACTTCCATCAACACCAGC
>JABIWM010000191.1 GCA_018701255.1 Alphaproteobacteria bacterium
ATGCCCCGACTAATGGCGTGACAGAAGAAGGATCAATGGCGATATGGGTTAATGTCGCCGCCACCCCGCATGCCAGATAGAACAGCGTGAATCGCACCGGCCCCATGCTGTCTTCGACATTATCACCAAATATCCACAGATAGAGCATATTGCCGCCCAGATGCAATAGCCCGCCATGCATGAATATGGACGTAAACAGCGTGGCTTTATCAGGAATATCAGAGAAATAGCCGGGTCTGATTTCCGCACCGGTAATCAAAGCCGGAATAGCCCCATATGAAAAAATGAATAATCGTTCCAGCCGGTCTGTCAGCCCGATCTGATAAAGAAAAACCAGAATACAGGCGATAATAATGGCACGGGTAATAATCGGGGTGCGATTGGTCGGGTTGTTATCAAATAGAGGTAGAAAAAACATGTGGGTGTCCGTTATTTTGGGGCATTATCGGGTTTTTTATCGTGTTCTTTTCCATTATCCACGGTATCGACTTGACATATGCCCTGTAAAATACTTAACAAGAAGGATATTCAGGGGGCATGGTGAAACAGGTAAACACAGCAGACTTAAAATCTGCCGCCGTAACAGGCTTCTCGGTTCAAGTCCGAGTGTCCCCACCATGCGTTCATTATATTGCCCTTGTTTATATCGCCTTGGCCAGCCATTCCACGAACATTTCTGCACCTTTGGCCTGATTGCTTTGCCAGTCATTAACGGCGCTTTCATCGGCCATATCCGAGATATATTTAATTGATCTGAAATCACATCCATGGGTTCGGGCGCATTTGGCCAGTGCATAGGCTTCCATATCCACAACTTCTGTCCAGAGGGGTGGCGGCGCGGTAACGAATTGATCGCCTGTGCCGCATCTGACCCCGTCATAGCCAAAGCTGATGGCGATATCATCTTCAAACGGTGTTAATCCTTTAGCAAATCCGCAGGCTTCAACATCCATATCCCTTTCAATGAATTGGCCAATTTCGATTAAGCCATGAATGGATTGATCCAGACTGCCGGCTGTCCCGTAATTCAGCATCATGGCCGGTTTATGATGCTGGATAGCCTGACTGGCGGTTATGCTGGCATTAACCTTGCCAACGCCGGTATAGATAATGGTCCAGTCCGGCAACAATTGGGCAGGAAGCTCAATTTGTAAGGCGACCAGAAGCAAGGTATTTTCAGGATTGATATTATTATGTTTCATGTGTTGTCCTGTTCTTATTATACCGGATTAGTTTTGATCCAGACTTTTGATAAGCGCATTAAAGCGGTTGAGATATGTTTTTTTAGCCTTATCCGGTGATAGCGGATGGATGATCACATCCGGTATCTGTTTGGGGTTGGCGATATGGCGCTTGGCCTCACTTTCATCAAAACCGGCCATTTGCGTGGCTTCCAGATAGGCAGCTGTTTTATCAGCGGTTTTAATGGCTTTCTGCACCCATTGCGGCAATGTCCCCGGTAATCCGAAACGGATATGAATAGCGGTGCATAGCCGGTCTTCTATTTCGCGGTAATATTCACCCAGAAAATGCTTAAACGGTGTGATCATATCACCAATGACGTATTCCGGCGCATCATGAAGCAGACAGGCCAGTTTCCAGCGCTGGCTTATGGCTTCGTTCTGCTGACAGAAGATATGTTCGACCAGCACCGAGTGATCAGCGACAGAATAAGGCCATTTCCCCATCGTCTGGCCATTCCACCGTGCGACACGGGATAGCCCATGGGCAATGTCTTCGATTTCTATATCAAGCGGCGTTGGTTCTAGCAGATCAAGTCGGCGACCGCTTAACATCCTTTGCCATGCGCGTTGGTTTTTTTTCATGACGTTACTTGCAGAAGTTGTTAAAAACAAAATATATATTTTAGAAGGGTTATCATAACGCCATAATAGGGTTATTCTACCCCCTTCACGCTAATTAACGTATTTTACTGGTTTTATAACGCTGATGGATTTTCATCAAACTACAGATAAATATCGCCGCCGCGAAGCCAAGTCGCAGATGAAATTTATTCTCTGGGTCATTTCTGCGCTTACGATGCTCTGGGTGGGCTGGATGATCGGACAGAATCAGCAATGGTCTGTGGTGTCTTCGTCTAATGAACGGCTTCAGGATATGACCCAGCGCAATGATCAGCTGGAATATATGCTAGCGGCGATGACAGAACAGCTGAAAGATGAGCGCAAGCGCCGTATTACCGCAGAAACACTGGTCAATGAAGAAGATCAGGAATTGCTTTCTATCCGCAAGATTGTGGCAAGATATCTGGCCAATGATGTGCCATCAGAACAAATCCGCCAGACACTCAATCAGATCGGCAAACCCAGCAAATGCCGCACCCTTGATAACAGGGATATTGAGGTCGTCACCCCCAGCTTTGCTGGCGGGGAAAGCAACCGGTTATTTCTATCTGATACACTTAGTATATTTGTTGAGGGTGAGGTCGGTGTGGATGAAGGTCGTGAAAACCCATGGTTTGATCCGGCACAACCGGTGATTGTCCGGGCATCTTTTCTGGGGGGTGAGAAAAATGCCACCGGATTATTGCCGCTATCAATGGTGTTATCCCTTGAGGACTGGTTTATCCGTGTCCGGCTGACTAGCACTGACCTCAAAGGATATGTCAATGTCACAATCAGCAAATGTCTGGTAAACTGATAGCCGGTTAGCTGGTGGTTTAATCATCTGGCCGGCTCAGCTCAAATACCTTATCGATAATGGCATAATCCTTATAACCCAGCCGTGCCGCTGGTTTAAATCGGGTGACATCAATTTTTCCGGCATCGGTGATAAGGGCATCATCAATGCCTATGCCAACGACTTCACCTATGACGAGTCTGTTATATGTGCCATCTGCGGCTGACGGCAGATCAAGAATTTTCCACAATTTGCATTCCAGATAACATGGAGCTTCGGCGACATATGGTGATGAAACCAGTTGCGATGGCGCAGGGGTGAGATTAGCCGTATCAAATTCGGAAATATCAGCCGCCACCCCCGCTGATGATATATTCATGGCATCAAGCAATGCCGCTGATACAATATTGACGACAAAATCGCCCATGTCTTCGATGTTTTTGACCGAATCCTTATGACCGCCGCCACTGGGAGATGCTGAAAACGCCACCATTGCCGGTGTGTCCGATACCGCATTAAAAAAGCTGTAAGGTGCCAGATTGTGAACGCCATCCTTGCTAATGCTGGAAATCCAGCCAATAGGTCTGGGGGCAACGATGGCTTTCAGCGGATTGAAAGCCAGTCCATTTTCTTTATGAGTGCCGGTTGGGAAAAACATCAAAATCTCCTCATTTTTGATCAGGCATTAAATATTGCTTCCGGGGGATGATAGCACCGGCGCATTAGGGTCGGCCGGGATGCCAATGCCGCTGACAGGGGTACAGCTTGAGCCAAAAAACTGTTGCAACATGGATTCTTTACATGCCATCCATTCCCGTTCAGCCGTGCCAAATCCTGACATGGATATAATGATCAGTAACGCGATTAACCCATAAATTATCAATGACCACTTGCTCATTCTGGCTCCTTTTCTTTTGTATCTTCTGGCGCAATATCATGCGGCCATATCTTAATATGGGATGGCAGATCGTCTTCATCAACATGATCTTCGGAAATGATTTTACCAGCAACCGATTGTCCGGCCGTATGAGTGCTTTCCGGATCACCTGTTACCAAGGGATGCCAGAATGGTAAATCCCTGCCTTCATAAATCAGCCGATAGGAACAGCTTTCAGGCATCCACGGCAGATTATCAAGCTGTTCCGGTTTTAGAATGACACAATCCGGCACAATGGACTTTCTGCAAGCATAATTCGTGCATTGGCAATTTTCCGTATCCAGCAAGGTACAGCCAACATTTGTATAATGATATTCGCCGGTATCAATATCTTCTAGCTTGATCAGACAGCATTTGCCGCATCCATCACACAGACTTTCCCATTCTTCATGGTTCATTTCATATAATGATTTTGTTTTCCAGAACGGATCGCGTGTTGTCATGACAATCATATAGCGGCAAGCTGGTCTGCCAGTCCAGCGGCTTGTTTGGCAATGGTGGTTGCGCCTATCACGTCACCCAATGCCGATTGTGTTGGCGGGCCAATGACCCATAACCGGTGTTGCGGATGGCCATCTGGGGCAATCAGCTGAAAATCATCATTTACCCGAATACCATTGGCCAAGGTGCCGGCGATTTGTGTTTTGATCAGCTGTGCCATGAGCGGATCATGGCCTATACCGGCGGCAATAACGGCAATATCGCAAGGGATATCATCATATGTTGCCAGATGTAACAGCAGGGGGTGATCTGTTTTGCCGGATGCAATCTGGCGCACTCTATCTGCAACGATATGTAGCTGGCCTGTTGACCGCATATGATTAACAGCGGTGATGCTTTGCGGGCTGGCACGATAACGGATCAGCGACCATAGCCAGCCAAGCCGCCGCATCAGCCGGATTCTGTCAGGTTCGGATAAGCGCTGCCAGCCATCAGCGATTTGCACCCTCAACGCTTCGCAAGCGGATTGCCATGCCGGTTCTGTCCAATCACTATCAGGCAGATATCTTCGCATATGCCGCAAAAATCCGGATGCCGTGACATGTTCAGGAAAGCCTGGGATATCCATATCTTGCCACGCGCTTTGTGGGGGCGGCAGAATTCCACGCGGAGTCATCAGCGTTATCCGGCCTTTATGCCCATTTTTATAAAGCGCAAGACAGGCATCAAGCGCGGTTAATCCCCCGCCAATACACCCAACATGGGCAAGCGGCGGGATATGATCAATCGCATCACCTTTCCACGGGGCGGAAATAATATGTTTGGCCGCGATGTCAGGGCGGATATCCTCAGCAATCATACGCGCCACAGATGGCGGCGGATTGCCGGTGGCCAGAATAACATGCCGGGCTGATATGATCATATTGTTATCCAGCGTTATGTTCCATAAATCATTGTTTTCTTTGGTGATATCTATGGCTTTAGCTGGTATTTTCGTGATTTGACGTTTGATATCATGCTGGTCTAGCACAGCGGTCAGATAACGGGCAAAATCCCCGCGCTGGTAGAAATGGCCAGCCCCGTTATCGGCTATGGCATCTGCATCATGGCACTGTTTTGCCCATTTCACAAAATCATCTGGCTGATCTTGATCAATCACCATCAGATCATCACGAACATTTAACCGGAAATGCGGATGTGACGTGCCATAGGCCGCGCCATGCCCAAGCGGTGCGCCACCGATTACGGTCACGGTATTCATATCTATATGGCGACGTGCCAGATGCACCAGCAGGACTGCGGCGGCGTATCCATCACCTATGATTACAATGGGGTGCGGCATGATAATCGCTCAATTATCCGGATATTTGCTAAAAAACACCAAATATCACCGGTGGTCTTCTAGAATCATATCACTGGCTTTTTCGGCAATCATCAGCGTGGGGGCATTGGTATTGCCGGACACCAGACTTGGCATGATGGACGCGTCAACAACCCGAATGCCTTTCATGCCATGAACCCGTAAGCGGTCATCAACGACATTGGTTTTTGCATCTGTTCCCATGCGGCAGGTCGATACCGGATGATAAAGCGTGACTCCGGACTGGCGCACATAATCCAGCAATTCATCATCGCTATCTATCATTTTCCCCGGTCTGGCTTCTTCGATCACATAGGGCTTCATGATATCGTTTTCCATTAATTGCCTTGCCATGCGAACCGCCGCCAGATGAACGCGCTGGTCTTCGGCGGCATCCAGATAATTCATGTGGATAGACGGGGCGGCATGCGGGTCTGCTGACCGGATATGCACCGACCCACGGCTTTCGGGGCGCAACTGGCATGGGCCAATGGTCAGGCCGGGGAATTTATCAAACATTCGCTTGGCTGGATTGGCATAGCTGGCATTCGCGATATGATACTGGATATCAGGGCCCAGCAATCCTTCACGGCTTTTGACAAACCCCATGACAATACCGGCCGGCATGGACAGCGCGCCTCTACGCCGCGTTGCAAATTTAAGCAATTCACCGGCTAGTCCAAGCCCGCGTGTTTTGCTGTTGAGTGAGGGCAGGTCGCGCAGTTTCCATGAAATGCGGGAAATGTAATGATCCTGCATATGTTTGCCAACCGCTGGCAAGGCGTGGATCGTTTGGATGCCATGCCGGGATAAAATATCAGCATCGCCAATGCCCGATAATTCCAGCAATTGCGGTGACTGGAACGCGCCAGCCGCTAATATAACCTCAGCATTGGCGGTCAGCGTTTCTGTTTTGCCAGCACGGGACACGGTAACACCGGTAACGGTTTTGCCATCCATCACCAGACCAGTTGCCATGGTATGGCGCATGACATAGAGATTGCGCCGTTTACGGACAGGATTCAGATAGCCTTTTTTAGCAGACCAGCGCAACCCATTACGCATCGTTGTCTGGGCATAGGCAAATCCTTCTTGATCGTCGCCGTTATAATCCGGATTTGTTGGCCAGCCTTCTGCTCTGGCGCTTTCCAGTATTTTATCCATGGCTTGATATTCTTCGCGGACAAATTGAACATGTAACGGGCCATCACCGCCGCGTAATTCCGGATCAGCCATATTTTTAGTGATGCCTTCAAAACATTCTGTTTTTTTGAAATAAGGCAGAACATCCTGATAGCTCCATCCTTTGTTACCGCTTTGCGCCCAGCTATCATAGTCATGGCTCTGGCCGCGGACATAAATCATGCCGTTGATGGATGATGATCCGCCCAGAACTTTGCCGCGTGGCATATCAATAGCCCGATTATGTGTTCCGGCTTCGGGTTCTGATTTAAACATCCAGTTTACGGCCGGATTAACCATGGTTTTGACATAGCCAACCGGTAGGTGAATATAAGGATGGCGGTCTTCGCCGCCTGCTTCTATCAGGATAGCGGTTGTTTTGCCGTCAGCGGTTAACCGGTTGGCCAGAACACAACCGGCAGACCCTGCGCCTATTATGATAAAATCTGCTTGTTTCATTTTTATTCCAATGGATTTATGTTATTAATTTATATGATGGTGATCGTAACTAATTTGCGCACTTGCCACATGTTGAATACGTTTATACTATCCTTACCATGATCTAAATAAACAATACAGTATGCCATACAGTGTGCAATACAGAATGTAACGTTATGACAAAACAGAATGACGATAAAAAAACCCTTGTTTTGACCGGTGCTAGCAGAGGCATAGGCCATGCTACGGTTAAACGGTTTTCCGAAGAAGGCTGGCGTGTTATCACCTGTTCACGTCATGCGTTCCCAAAGGATTGCCCATGGCCAGCTGGTGAAGAAGATCATCTGCAAATCAATCTGTCAGATCAGAACAGCATTTCGTCAGGCATAGCAGAATTGCTTGAACGGCTTGATGGACAGCCCTTACACGCCTTGGTTAATAATGCGGCTATTTCGCCTAAAACCCCATCTGGGGGCAGAATGGATAGCAAGGCCACCCCGATAGAAGACTGGCATGAGGTATTTCAGGTCAATTTCTTTGCGCCGATTATGCTGGCACGCGGATTGGCCGATGCCCTCAAACAGGGGCGCGGCACCATTGTTAATGTCACGTCAATTGCGGGCAGCAAAGTCCATAATTTTGCTGGCACCGCTTACGCCACATCAAAAGCCGCATTAAGTGCGCTGACGCGTGAAATGGCTAATGATTTTGGATCAATGGGGGTGCGCGTTAATGCCATAGCCCCCGGTGAAATAAAAACCGATATGATTTCAGAAGACACAGAAAAAGTCGTGTTGCCGGATATTCCCATGCACCGACTTGGAACAACAAAAGAAGTAGCAGATAGCATTTATTTTCTTTGCTCGAACGAAGCAAGCTATGTAAATGGAGCAGAATTGCATATTAATGGCGGACAGCATGTTTGATCGGATGATAGATATATCTGTTCAGGCTAATCATAAAAACGACTAGTTCTAAGGAAGGAAAGACAAATGAACAAACCAGAGCGGTTTTCACCCAATTCGCAAGAAGCAAAAGACATTGCCTATCATCTTCATCCTTATACTAATCCGGCACAATTGGCTGAACAGGGGCCAATGATCCTTAATAAAGGCAAGGGTGTGTATGTTTATGATAGCGAAGGCCGGGATTACATTGAAGGCATGGCCGGTTTGTGGTGCGCTTCCTTTGGCTTTAGCGAAAAAGAGCTAGTCAAAGCGGCAACCCAACAGATGGAAGAATTGCCATATTATCATAGCTTTACGGCAAAAACCCATAATCCGGCGATTAATCTGGCTGAAAAGCTGATATCTGTCGCACCAGAAGGACTTGAAAAAGTATTTTTCTGTAATTCCGGATCAGAAGCAAATGATACAGCGATTAAAATGGTCTGGTATTATCACGCGGCGATTGGTAAGCCCGAAAAGCGCAAAATCATTAGCCGCAAGGGTGGTTATCACGGGGTGACATTAGCGGCATCCAGCCTAACAGGTCTGGCCTATGTTCAGCAGGGCTTTAGCTTGCCGCTGGATTTTGCCAAACATACCACATCCCCCAATTATTTTCAGGAATCGCATGATGGCGAAAGCGAAGCGGATTTTGTTAAGCGTTGCATGAATGATCTCGAAGACATGATTGCCGAAGAAGGTGCAGATACTATCGGTGCGTTCATTGCAGAACCGTTAATGGGTGCTGGCGGTGTAATCATACCACCAGAAGGATATTATGACGCGTTACAGCCCATTTTGAAGAAACACGATATTCTGTTGATTTCCGATGAAGTGATTTGCGGATTTGGCCGGACAGGTAACATGTGGGGATCAACCACTTTTGGACTTAAGCCGGATATCCTGACTTGTGCGAAGGCATTATCCGCGGCTTATCTGCCAATATCCGGTGTGCTAGTCACAGACCAGATTGCTGATGGCATGGCTATTCAGGCGGAAAAGCTGGGGCAGTTTGGCCATGGCTATACCTATTCGGCGCATCCTGTACCGGCGGCAGTGGCTCTGCGGACGCTGGAATTGATGGAAGAACGCAATATCATTGAACACGTGCGTTCACTTGCGCCGCTTTTTGCCGAAAGAGTAGCCCGTTTAGGTGAATATGCGTCTGTTGGTCATTCGCGTTCCATAGGGCTTATTGGTGCGATTGAGTTTGTTGCCAAACCGGATACCCGTATCAAGCTTGACCCCAAGCTTAAAACAGCCGCCCGTGTCATGAAAATGATACAGGATGCCGGGGTGATTGTTCGTGCGTTACCAATTGATGGTATTGCTTTCTGTCCGCCGCTGATTATTACCGCGGATGAGATTAATATCATGTTTGACCGGATCGAAAGCGTCATGCCGGAAGTTGATAAACTGGTGGCATCGCTGGCTTAATTAAGCGCCGGTTATTTGAGTGTTTTATGAGTAGTTGATGGTGACATTAACCGAAGACAGACTAGACATTTTGACCAAGGCATTAACAGCATTATCCCAAGATCAGTGCCTTGGTCTATCTATCCCTTTTTTTTCTGATGATGAGATATCTGATCTGAAAAAAGAAACAGCGGCCTTACCCATGCGCCGCGCCCGTGATCGGGTATCGCATAAAGGCGTTGTCGTTTTTCAGGATTTTGACATCTGTTTTCCAGCCCCACGTCAGGGCGCATTGGAAAATCTCTGTCATGTGCTGGAAACCGGATGCAATCAGGCTAATGCAACAATGCCTGACCCTGTTCTCCGGATGCCTTATCATATTAATGATCTGGCTGTTCAGAATTATCCGGCACAATCAAAAGGTATTGGCATTCATCGGGATGGTTTGCGTTATCGCCAGATCGTTTTCATTATCACGCTGGCTGGCCAGTCGCGATTATGTTTGTGTCAGGATCGCGATGGTAATGGTGCCACGGTAATTGATGACCGGCCGGGACATCTGGTGTTGTTATCCGCGCCAGATTTTGCCGGACGTGATGGTGATAATGGCCGCCCGCTTCATTTTGTGGATCAGGTAACGGATGGCCGGTTATCTATCGGGTTGCGACAGGAAATCGCCTGATTTGCCCTAATTTCGGCATAAATCCCTAATATCCTTGTTTTCATGGTCAATTTGTTTGATCATTTTACCATCATGCTTTGGGCATTTATGCCAATTGAAAGCATGATCATAAGCTAAATATCTAAAAAGGAGAACATTATGCAAATTACAGTATCTGGCAAAAACATGGACTCTGGCGCAGCGTTTCAGGATCATGCCGAAGCACAACTTGATGCGGCCGTATCAAAATATTTTCCACGTGCGGTTTCTGGTAAAGTAACACTGGAAAAAGATACAATCGGGTTTGCCGTAAAGATATATGTTGTCCTGACAACCGGCATGGATATGGAAGCAAGCGGCAAAGCCGGTGACGCGCATCAGGCGATGGATGTGGCCGCCGGACATATTGAAAAACGTTTGCGGCGTTACAAAAGGCGGCTAAAAAATCATCATCAGGATCAAACAGAACAGGATGCGATGGCGGCAACCATGACGGTTTTGTCATATGAAACAGCGGCCGAACTTACCCAAGATGAACCCGATACAAATGATACTAATCCGGATGGTGCACCGGCTATTCTGGCTGAAATGGATTATTCTATTCTGAACCTTTCCCTAGAAGAAGCTATCATGCGGTTTGATATATCAGGCCAGTCAGCCATGATGTTCCGGAATAAAGGGCATATGGGATTGAATATGATCTATCGCCGCAATGATGGTAGCATTGGCTGGGTTGATCCACGCGGCAATCGCTAGATAACGGGTATTCCTGCTGGGGTGATTGATCAGGCTAATTTATTGGGCTAAAAACCACGATTGAGATAATTTAACTGCCAGCGGCCACCATTACCGGGTGTAGTGGCGGCACCTGATGCCATATGGCTCAATCCGGTCATGGATAGCGGCGCGATATCCAGCGTCAATGCCTGATCAGCGGTCATTCCCATCGCAAGCCCGATCAACGCCCGGATAACCATGCCATGTGTCACCAGAACCGTATGTTTGGCGGCATATTCTGGCAATGCTGGTGCTAGTCTTGCCATGACCTGTGCGAAACTTTCCCCATCTGGCGGTATCCGGTCTGGATGTATGAAATGCCAGTTATGTTTATCGCCATGGGATAGCTCATCCTGCCATAATGTGCTGACATTCTGTTCATGCCACTGACCATAGGATTGCTCTTGCAGACGGGGATCATCCTGTTTGCTTGCATATGATGCGCCATGCCGGATCAATTGATCAGCGGTATCCTGACACCGCTTAAGCGGGCTGATTATCCAGCGATAATCATTGGGCAGGCACGCCTGCATAGCGGCATAATCATGATTGGCTGTTTTATCCAATGGTGGATTTACCGGCGGCACATAAGACCGGTCATAATCTGTTCTGGCATGCCGGATCAGGATTAATTGATTAATGATCAGCGTTGTCATGCGGCGGCCATAACCATCAGAATAATGCTGGCGCTAATCATTTGCGTTGCGCCCAGCCCATCACCATTAACCCCGCCGATATGTCTGTTCATCAGATAACCAAAGCCATATGTCGCCACAGCCGCGCATCCGGCGGCAATGAATATGGCTAATGATCCGCTAAGCATCAGCGCCAGCACAAAACCGCCGCCCATACTGATCAGCATGACTCGCATATCCGGTCTGCCCACCGAATGGGCAAAACCGCTATTGTCTGGTGGCGGAAACGCCCATGCCTGTAATGCCATCATCGCACGGGATAAAATAGCACAGGCCAGCCAGCCGCCCATTAATGTCGTCATTCCCTCGGCCAGCAAATCAGCAAGACAGGCGATCTGTATCACCAGAACCAGTATTAATGCCAGCACCCCGAACGCACCAATGCGGCTATCCCGCATAATCAGTAACCGTTTGGCCGGATCAGAGCCGCCCAAGCTATCCGCAACATCAGCCAGACCGTCTTCGTGAAGCCCGCCTGTAATCAACGCCGCCACCGCCAGCATCACGGCAACAACAGCCAAGTCCGGAATGTTGGCCAATGACAAAGCCATAGCAGGAATAGCCGCACATGCGGCCACCAGAACCCCGATCAGCGGAAAGGCGGCATAGCTATTTGCAATATTCCTGTTTTCAGGATAGTCCGTAGAAACCCCCGGCAGACGTGTCAATATCATAGCCGCCATCCGGCAATCCTGCTGGAACAGTCTGGCAGTTTTTATGATATCGTTGAGGATTTTATCCATCCGATACACCGGCCTCAGCAAAGGTTGCCATGCCATTATGCGCCGCTAGTGCTGATCTGACAATCTGTAACGCAATGGCCGCGCCACTGGCTTCACCCAGACGGAGATCAAGATCAAGGATGGCGGTTTTACCAAGCGCGTCAATCACATGGCGATGGCCGGGTTCTTTGGAATAATGGCTGATCTGGCAATGATCCAGCGCCGCGTTATTGCTTGCCCATAACGGCAGACAAGCCGCTGTTGAAATAAACCCGTCCAGTAAAACCGGTATTCGGCGAATTCGGGCGGCTAGTACACATCCGGCGATGGCGGCTAACTCTCTGCCGCCTAATTCGGAAAGCATAGCCACCGGATCAAGAGTCTGGCTTTTAACCCGATTAACCGCCTTGGTGATAATGCTGATTTTATGCGCTAATCTGTCATCATCCAGCCCGGTTCCGCGTCCTGTCCATGTGTCGGCTTGTCCGCCAAAAACCAGATGCGATAATGCGGCGGCTGAACTGGTATTACCGATCCCCATTTCACCCGGCAGGATCAGATCAGCATCATCAGGAATGGCATCCGCGCCAATCTGCATCGCCGCCAGAGTGTCTTCTACGCTCATGGCAGGCTGTTCTGAGAAATCGGCCGTTGGGTTGTCCAGTGATAGGGGGAACACGTTTAAACTGGCACCGGCTGCCTGACAGAGCTGATTAATCGCGGCACCGCCATGTTGAAAATTAAGCACCATCTGTTCGGTGACTTCCGGCGGAAAAGCGGATACGCCGTTTTGTGCAACGCCATGATTGCCAGCAAAAATCAGGCAAGCTGGTGCTTTAACCTGTGGCTTTTCCTGTCCTTGCCAGCCAGCCATCCAGATAGCAAGGTCTTCTAGCCGGCCCAATGATCCGGGGGGTTTGGTCAGCTGTTGCTGTCTGTCATGTGCCTGATCCGCTGTGGCTGTATCAATAGCAGGTAAATTAGCCATATATGTGTGAACTTCATCAGGGTTTAAAAATTCAATTTTCATTTTGGTACAATCCTATTTGATATGTGTTTCTATTCCTGCAATGACAAAAGTAACGCGATTAGATTCGCCGGCAAGCCGTTGATTAATCAGACCAATTTGATCACGAAATTGTCGTGCCATAGCGTTTTCGGGAACAATGCCGCCACCAACATCATCAGATACAAAAATGACGTGGTGGCCAGCATGTTTAATCGCTTGAAAAACCTGATCAAGCGGTTCTTGCCAGTCTTTCTCAGCCATCATCAGATTAGTCAGCCAGATGCCGATACTATCAATCAGTATGACGCTTTTATCGGTATCAAGCGATTGAATGATTGTTGCTAAATCAATGGGTTCTTCGATAGTTTGAAAATGATCTTTGCGCATGTCTTTGTGCCGCGCGATCCGTTGTTTCATCTCATCGTCAAAAGCCTGACCGGTTGCCAGATAAAACGGAAGCCGGCCAGACGGTGCCGCAAGTGTCATAGCACAATGTTCAGCCGCCGCGCTTTTACCGGAACGGGCGCCACCCAAATATAAATGCATGCTAAATTGTGTCATTCCGGCACCTCACATAATCAGCATGAAGTGATAAATGATTTTTCATCTCATGGGAATATCTGTTGCAAAATATTTTATTTTCCGTTGAAAATAGCTATGACGTTTTTGTGATCATCTATGTGTGATGCGAACATTCATACCGGATAGGTAAGGGCATGGAAAAACAAACTGAACAGAATAGCCGCCGCACCCGATCTGGCCCCCGATTAGACCGAAGCCAGCGTCTAGCTATTGATCAACTGGACTGGGCTTTGCCGTCCTATTCGGATCATCCGGTTCAACCTGTATCCGAAGATGATCTGCAACGTATTCATGACACATCCATGCAGGTGCTAGAAGACATAGGTATTGTTTTCCTGAACGAAGAAGCGCTTGATATTCTGGCCAAAGCCGGATGTGACGTTGATTTTGCCAATCAGAATGTCCGTATGGACAGGGCATTGGTCATGGAAATGGTAAATCGGGCGCCAGCGCAATTTACCATAACGCCACGCAATGCTGACCGGATGCTGACCATTGGCGGCAAGAATATGGTTTATTCTTCTGTGGCTTCTGCGCCTAATGTTAGCGATCTGGATCATGGGCGGCGCGTGGGATCACGGCCTGATTTTCAAAACTTGATCAGATTGAACCAGTATTTTAACTGTTTGCATTTTATTGCCGGATATCCGGTTGAACCGGTAGATATTCACGCCTCTATCCGGCATCTGGATTGTCTTTATGATATGCTGACGCTGTCTGATAAAGTAGTGCATGCCTATTCGCTTGGCAGTGGCCGTATCAATGATGGCATGGAAATGACACGAATTGCCGCTGGCTTGACCGAAGCCGAATTTCAAGCCAAGCCGCATATGCTGACGAATATCAATTCCACCTCGCCGCTAAAACATGACTGGCCGATGCTGGATGGGGCGATGCGCTGTGCCAGACGCGGGCAAGCGGTGATTATCAGCCCGTTCACCTTATCCGGGGCGATGGCACCGGCGACAGTGGCCGGTGCAATTGTTCAACAAAATGCTGAGTTTCTGGCAGGATTAGTGCTGTTACAGCTGGTCAAACCACATGCGCCGGTGGTGTATGGCGCGTTTACAAGTAATGTGGATATGAAATCCGGTTCACCGGCATTTGGCACGCCTGAATATATTCGTGCGATGCAGATATCGGGTCAATTGGCGCGGCGTTACAGGTTGCCATGGCGCGGTTCTGTTGCCTGTGCCGCTAATTATCCGGATGGTCAGTCTGTATGGGAAAGCACGGCTTCGCTCAATGCGGTATCGGCTGGGCATTGCAATATGGTCTATCATGCCGCAGGCTGGCTGGAAGGCGGGCTATGTGCCAGTTTTGAGAAACTGATCATGGATTGTGAGATGCTTCAGCAGATGATCTATCTGAACCGGCCGCTGGATTTAAGCGATGATGCCTTGGCGTTTGATGCCATAAAAGAAGTCGGCCCCGGAAGCCATTTTTTCGGGGCGGAACATACCCAGCGGCGGTTTAAAGATGCGTTTTATGCGCCGTTCCTTTCTGATTGGCGCAACTACGAAGCATGGGAAGAAGCCGGAAGCCTGACCACTGAAAAGCGGGCTAATGCCATCATGAAAGATATTCTGGCAGAGTTTACCCCACCGCCAATGGATGCCGGTATTCATGATGAATTGCTGGATTTTGTCAATAAGCGCAAGGCTGAGGGCGGTGTTCCTACGGATTTTTAATCACCTGCGAAAGTCATTTTAATCCATATTTCTTTATGGAATAGCGCATAGCTGGCGATTGATTTTCTGGTAAAACGCAGTATAAGAAAAGCATACATTATTGCAGCGCAAAATGCTGCCGGAAGGCAATCGCCTATGGCTGTTAAACCGGATCATGATAATATCGAGTTTAAAACCAGCACATCGCATGAGCTGGCAAACCTTTATGGTTTAACGCCAAAAGTAGTGGCGGCGGTGATTGCATGTATTGCTGATGGTAACAAAGACCGTCTGGTTTCACTGGTTGCACCGCTTCACCCCGCTGATCAGGCAGATATGATTGAACGGCTGAATTCTGCCCAGCTAAAACGTTTCACATTGATGATGCGGGAAAATCTTGATCCGACCGTGTTGACGTATCTGCCAGATACGGTGCTTGAAGACGTTGTGTCCAGTTATGGCGTGAATGAACTGGCGCAAGCGTTGCCAGAACTGGATAGCGATGATGCGATTGATATTCTCGAAGACCTTGAGGACGAAGAAGTCGCTGATATTCTGGCCGCTTTACCTGTTGGTGAACGCCTGATTGTCGAAGAAGCGTTATCCTATCCTGAACATTGCGCCGGCCGGTTGATGCAACGCGAAGTGGTGGTTTGCCCGTCGCATTGGACGGTAGGGCAGTCGATTGATCATTTGCGGGCAGAAGATGCAGATCAGCTCCCTGATGAGTTTTATGTCATTATTATCATTGATCCGGCACGGCGGGTGCTAGGGCAGGTGCGGCTGGCTAAATTATTATCCTCAGACCGGCCGGTGCGATTGTCTGATATCATGGAAATCGCCCCGCATCAGATACCGGTTTCTATGGATAAAGAAGAAGTCGGGTTGCTCTTTCAACGCTATGGGCTGGTTTCCGTGTCTGTTGTTGATGCACAGGAAAAACTGGTCGGTATGATCACGGTTGATGATATTGTTGATGTGATTCAAGAAGAAGCAGGCGAAGATTTAATGGCATTGGGCGGCGTTAGCGATAGCGATTTGCGATCCTCGCTGGCGGCCACTGTTCAATCGCGGTTTTTGTGGTTGCTGGTAAATCTGTTTACGGCGGTTATTGCCTCTCTTGTGATTGGCGTCTTTGATGAAACGATTGAACGCTTGGTGGCCTTGGCGGTGTTAATGCCGATTGTTGCATCCATGGGGGGCAATGCTGGCACGCAAACCGTTACCGTGGCGGTGCGGGCATTAGCTATGCGTCAATTGACCGATGCCCGTATTGTTAACCGCTTCGTGCTTCGTGAAGCGATGGTCGGGTTAACCAATGGGTTGATATTTGCCGTTGTTGCCGGTGTGGTCACGCTGATCTGGTTCCAGAATATACAAATTGCACTGGTCATTGGTTTTGCCATGATTGCCAATATGCTGGCCGCCGCGCTAAGTGGGGCAGGGATACCGATTATTCTGTCAAAGATGAAAATTGATCCGGCGGTCGCGTCTTCTGTCTTTATTACAACCGTCACAGACGTGATCGGATTTTTGACCTTTCTTGGTCTGGCCGCCATTTATCTGGTATGATGTGTTATGGCTTTGCATCTCAAAAAATTGTCTGTTGGCTCTGAGGATATCAAGACGCTTGCCGCGTGGCATGATGAGCTGGCACAGCGGCAAGGCCGGATCATGCATGTGACACGGTCATTTCCCAAACGCGCAGATGCCATACTGGATGGCGGGTCGATGTATTGGATCATCAAGGGCTGGATGTGTGCGCGACAACCGATCATTGATCTGGTTGAGGTGATGCGCGGGGACGGTAAACCAGCATGTGGCATTGTGCTGGCCAAAGGGTTGATCCCTGTTGTGGAAAGACGCTTGCGGCCATTTCAAGGTTGGCGTTATCTGGAACCCGCTGATGCGCCGCCTGATTTGCCTGCCGGAACAGACCCTGATGATATGATGCCGCGTGAAATGCAGGAAGAATTACGCGATTTGGGATTGCTTTAAGATAACTGGGTGGCTAAATCCGCCTGCTCGCCTTTGGTGCTGTCTTCGTCTTCGCGGCCATCCCATTCGGCTTCTGGTAACAGGCTTGATGCCACGCTAGTACCGCGAATACCAACATATGGCCCCTGTGCTTCCACTGGCATGGATTCGCGCGCATACATCCGGTAGAACACAAATGCGATCATGATGATATGCATGATAATCTGAACGCTGAAAAAGGCACTATTCCCAATCAGATAGATGGTATAGCCCAAAACAGGCGCGCCAAAAATAGCACCACATCCATTAATCATGACCAGCTTTGCGCTGGTGCCTACCACTTGACGTGGCGATAGATAATCATTGGCATGTGCAATATACAGCGAATATAGCGGCGTGCTGACCCCGCCATATAATGCCATCATCACGCCAAGCCAGAAAAAGCTGACCGTACTGGCATAATAACTGGCAAAAAGAAAACCAAGCGACAGAATATGGGTGATCAGAATAACGGTTCGCCGGTCAATCAGATCAGATAATTTGCCAATCGGATATTGCAGAATCATGGCACCAGCGACAATCGCAACCATAAAATAGGATACCTGATTAAACGACATGCCCAGCTTGGATGCAAAAACCGCCCCCATGCCGAAAACAATAGCCGCATTAAACCCAGTGATAGCCATACCAACCACGCTGAGGGGGGAGTTATGGTACACACGCCGGAACGATGCTGGTTCCGGTTCTTCAAAATCCGGTGAACGGGCGGCGGTGAGCATAATGGGGATTGCAGCAAAGGACACGATAATCGACACCGCCATGAACATATCATAGCCGGTTTCGCTACCGAATGTCAGCATGGACTGGCCTATCATCATGCCTAGCATCTGAACAATCATATATACGGATAGCAGGCCGCCACGGGTGGAATTGGTGGCTTTATCATTAATCCAGCTTTCCGATACGATATACATGCCGACATAGGCAAATCCGGTAATAAACCGCATCATCATCCATATTGGCGCATATTCAACAATCGGATGCACAAGGATAGACGCTGAGGCCAAAGCCGCCATTACGCCGAATACACGGATATGACCGACTCTGCTAACCAGTTTCGGCACAATGAATGAACCGCTAAAATAACCGATAAAATAGCCGCCCATTACCAAACCGGTCATCACATCGCCGAATTTTAGCTGCTCGGCTCTTACGCCAAGCAATACCCCTTGCAGTCCGTTTCCTACCATAAAAAGCAGGATGCCGAAAAACAGTGTCCAGGATGAAACAATTGCTAATTTCATCGGCTATTCCCATCGTTAGCTATCGCAACAGGAAGCAGGTGCGATTTGCTTGCTGATTACGCTTTTTTTTATTGTTTTGCAAAAAGAATTTTCTGCTTTTTTGATAAGCCATCATACTTAACGGTTATCCGGCATATCCATATAGCGATTTGTGACCGCAATAATAGTGTCAGCATGGGTTTTAACCATATGATCCATATCGGCAATTGTTGTGATGCCAAACCGTTCTGCTATCGGTTGTGGTAGCATGGCATCTGGATGCTGATCATGTACCCCTGTAATCACCAGCCGCATGATCTGATTCAGGTCAAGCAATACCGTCATGGCGGATTTTAATGTCTGTTCATCATCACCAGAAATTACCCCTCGCCGGGTTAGGGCGGTAATGGCATCAATTGCCTGACCATATCGGCGGCCATCCGGACAGGGGTAAAGCAATTGCATCATCTGGGCGAAAAAATCCATATCAATCAGGCCGCCGGGAATGAGCCGTAAATCATGACTGGAACGTGGCGGATTATGTTTGGTTATGCGTTGCCGCATATCCTTGGCATCCTGAATAACTTTTGCCTTATCGCGGGGCATTTTCATTAGTCTGGCAAGGCAGGATGTGATCTGTTCTGTCAGGCTTTCATGCCGGAAACCGGTAATAACACGCGCCCGGATCAGCGCCATATGTTCCCATGTCCAAGCTTGTTCCTGCTGATAGCTGGCAAACCGGTCAAAAGCGATGGTAACAGGGCCCGATTTGCCACTAGGCCGGAGCCGCATATCAACCTCAAAGCCTTTGCCCTCAGCTGTTGGTGCGGTCAGAATATTAATTAATTCCTGCCCAATGCGGGTAAAATACATACTGGCATGAATGGGTCTTTCGCCATTCGTCATGATCTGGTTCTGGTTCTGATTCTGGTCATTATCAGGGGTCTGATGAATGAATACCAAATCCAGATCAGACGACGATGTCATCTCACCAGTGCCAAGCCGTCCCATCGCCATGATAGCCAGCCCCCCAACGTCAAGTGATCCATAGCGGGAATGAATATGTTCCTGTGCCACGGGTAACGCCGCAATAATGGCCGCCTCGGCAATATTGGTCAGGATTAACCCTATTTCTGAAGGTTCAAGAATACCAGTGATCAGATGCACATGCGCCCGAAAATGCCAATGGCGAAGCATCACCCGCAATTGATTTAATTTATCTTCATATGATGGTGATGCCGCCATTTGCTGTGACAATGTGCTTGCCATGGTGTTGATATCATCATCAATCGCCTGCCAGAACTCAGCATAAAGCAGATCATCAACCAGCGCCGAATGCGTGGCCAGATTTTCCGCCATGCGCGGTGATGCCACCAGCAAACTGGCAATGACTTTGGTGATGTTGGGATTGCTTTCCAGTAGTGAGAAAAACTGCACCCCGATGGGCAGATTTTCAACTAGCCGGATAAAGGCATGTAACGCCTGATCCGGTATTTCGGCTTTACTGATCTGTGTCAGCATTTCAGGCAGGATGCGGCCAAGAATATCTTTGGAACGGCTGCTTTGGGTGGCTGGCACCTGTCCTGCCATCCAGCGCCGGCATGTTGTGGTGATGCTATTCACATCATTGAACCCCAAATCCGATAATGCGGTTGTGACGGCATCGCTATCGTCATCCTGATCCAGCAGTAAAGACAGGGAAATGGTATCTGTGGTGTCTGCATCACCCGGATGAATACCCAGTTTTTCAGAAATGCTGGCCGTATGCGAAATCACGCTATCGGTGAGCGCATGCACGGCTTTGCGAAAGCTGATAACATCCTGATAGCCACAAAACTGCGCCAGATCAGCCAGCGCCGCGCCATGACGGGGAAATTGATGGCTATGGGCATCATGGATCATCTGTATCCGGTGTTCTAACCGCCGCAACTGGAAGTAATGTTTGCTAAGTAGACGTGCGGTTTCCGGTTTGATCCAGTTTAATCGCCCCAGATTGGCTAAGGCTTCTATGGTGGAACGCTGACGTAAATCGGTTTGCCTGCCGCCGGCAATGATCTGTTGCACATGCACGGCAAATTCAATTGACCGAATACCGCCATTGCCTTTTTTGACATTGTATCCGAACAGGTCTTGGGGTTTAGGCTCACGCTGGAGCATCATTTTCATGTCATTAATAACCGTATAATCCAGATAGCGGCGCCAGATAAATGACTGAATTTCTGACAAAAACTGTTCTGCCAGATCAATGGAACCGGCTACTGGGCGGGCGCGGACAAATGCTACGCGTTCCCATGTTCTGGCCATGGATTCATAATAGCTGATGGCGTTATCAAACCGCATGGCAACCGGCGTTACGCTAGGGTTGGGTCGCAACCGGTAATCAACACGCCAGCCAATACCATCGGCGGTAGGCTGGCTCATGATGCTGGCAAATTGGCGTGCCAGATCAATATAGACGCGGCCGCTATCCAGATCAGCAGAGGCGGTATTATATAAAATGATCAGATCAATATCGGATGAAAAATTAAGCTCACCAGAGCCCAGTTTCCCCATCCCCAGAATAGTCCATGATGCGTCTGGTTTTAACCGGTTTTTCTGACGGGCTGTTATCTCAAGCCAGCTGGCCAGAGTCGAGCTGGCCAGATCAGCTGCCTGACTTAACCATGCGATCTGATCAGCTACGCTAGCCTGATCAAGAACATCCAGAACCGTAACAATGGTATTGATTTTTTGCCGGAATATCCGGATAGCTTTCATCGCATGATCATTGGTCGTCGCCTGATCAAAATCACTAATCAGCGTGTCGTTAACGGTAAGCATCAGCTGATGCGTATCTTCGGTTAAAATACGCGGCAATAACGTGATGTTATTTTTATAAAGCTGATCCAGATAAGGCGCCAGATGCATGGCTGTTGCCAGAATATGTGCAGATGTATGATCAACATGGCCAGAAAGTAAAGCAAAACACTCATTTTCATGCTGGCTTAATGTAGCCAGAGATACTGGCGATGAAGCAATTCGTTTTTCCATAGCGTCTATATTAAATGTAAATGACCGGAATGTTTCAACCGATTTCTTGTCTGCCAGCATCGCCAGCCCAGAATACATGTCGCAGCCATAAGCCCGATGGTAATCCCGATCCATATTCCGATAGGGCCATAATCCAGCGGCGTGGCCAGAATATATCCGGATGTAAGGCCAATGCCCCAGTAACAGAATATAGAAATCAAAGCAGGTATTCTGGTATCACTTATCCCGCGTAAAGCGGCGATAAAAACCGACTGCAAGCCGTCAAATAACTGGAATATGGCAACGATAATGATCATGGCAACAGCATATGTCATCACCGCATCAAATAAAGCATCATCCGGATTAAGGAAAAGCTGAACCAGTTCTGTTCTGAACAGGTAAATGATCACTGTCAGAACTAATGTGATGCTGGTGACAAGCAAAACAGACATAATGCCAGCACGGATGACTTCATCCGGCTGATTTGCACCTGCCGCATGACCGATACGGATAGTTGTTGCTAGCGATATGGCAAGCGGTATCATATAGGCAACGGCACCAATTTGATTGCTAATGCCGGATGCGGCAACGGCGGCAATGCCGAATATTCCCATATATATGCCGCCAACAATAAACATTCCGGTTTCGGCCAGTAATGTCAGCCCAATAGGAAACCCAACAATAAGTAACCGTTTCATCACCCGTGGATTAAACCGCAATAAACGTCCAAATGGCCGCGTGCGGCCAATCTGTTTATTTGTCACCATGTAAATGATCAGCATGAAAACCATCAGAATAAATGTTGTTGCGGTGGCAAGCCCGATACCGGCTAATTCCATCGCGGGCAAACCAAACCAGCCCATGGCAAAAACCTGATTTAAAATGATA
Source organism: Alphaproteobacteria bacterium (assembly GCA_018701255.1). Taxonomy (GTDB): domain Bacteria; phylum Pseudomonadota; class Alphaproteobacteria; order Puniceispirillales; family UBA1172; genus UBA12202. The sequence goes on from JABIWM010000191.1 coordinate 22,635, forward strand.
TTGATGACAACGCCGATACAGGTGATAATGACCGGCGGAATAGGTTTCTGATAAGCTGAGATATAATTCCGCAGCACAAAGAAAACAAAGGTGAACGGCATCCCGACCCCCATCAGCCGTAAATACAGCGCCGCGTGTTCGGCAATGGCAGGGTCTTGTCTGAGCCATAGTAATATGGCCTCACCATGCCACATGGGGATAATCGTAAACAGCCCATACAGAATTGCCATCCAGATACCCATTCGCAAAACCTGTCGGGCGATACGTTGTTTTTTGCCGCCCAGTGCTTGGGAGGTGAGAGGGCTAACCGCCAGAGTTAAGCCGATAGCAATAAAATAAAGCGGTTGATACATGCGGTTAGCTTGGGTGCCGGCGGCTAACGCATCGGTATTTATCCAGCCCATCATGATAATATCAGCTGTCCAGATGCTAATGAGCGCAATCTGGCCAATCATTAAGGGAAAAGAGAGGGCGAGAGTTGCCCATAAATGTCCTGATAGGGATTTTGCTGGAGACATAATGATCCTTTATCATCTTATCATATCCGGAATGGCAAAATTAGGAAATGATTTATAAAACATGCACTACAAACAAATGAATATTTGCCGTTTCACGCATCTTGAATTATGTAGGGGAGGGAATACCTATAATATATGGGGAGCATATCAAAAATAACTGGTATTTTTTGATATTTAATGAAAATTTATGAATATATTTAGAAAAATTCTTTCTTCTGGCAGTAAAGCATTTGTTGCTCTGGGCATCCTGATTTTAGGATTTTCATCTTACAACTATCTTGTTGCAACTAAACCGGAAAAGCCATTACAGCCCAGACTGGAAAAAGTCTGGACAGTCGAAGTGGCTACAATTGATTTTCAAGTGGCATTTCCCAAAAAATCATCATTTGGTCAGGTTGAAGCTAGTCGCAAATCAAGGTTGAATTTTAACATCTCCGGTGAAGTTGAAGCCATTTCCGATATCTTCAAAAATGGCGGTTATGTCAAAAAAGGACAGGAATTAGCCAGACTTGATCTGGATTTGCTGTCCATTGCCAGAGATGAGATTGTTATTCAACTAGAAGCCAATACATCCAACATTACCGAATTAGCTATCCAGCTGGATTTGCGTCAGAAAAATTATGATCGCACACGTCAGATGAATGTAGCGGCGGTAGCATCCCAGGCTAATCTGGATGATGCCCAACTGGCGCTATCCATGGCAAAAAATGCACTTGAGCAGGCCAAAAGACAACAGGCACAGCTGGAACTCAGCCTCAAGCGTGCAAAGAAAAATTTATCAGATGCCGTTTTAACAGCCCAGTTTGATGGCATTGTGTCATCGGTGAATATCGGGCGCGGCATGGTGGTGTCACCGGCTATGGCGGTGGGAACCATAACTGATCTATCCAGCCTTGAGGTGTCATTTGTGGTGCCGGGTGATGTGTTTGCCAATGCTGGTGAGCTAATCGGTGATCCGGTCAATGTGGTCTGGCGATCTGGCGGCCGTGATATTACGTCAATCGATGCCACCATTACCCGCGCCGAAGGAGTTGTTCAGGCAGGGGAAGGCGGCGGCAGATTATATGCACAGGTGGCTTTGTCTGAAAATGGCGACTGGGTTATCCCCGAAGGCGCATTCGTTGAGGTGATCTATACCTCTGGTCAGGTCGATGATGTTGCCGTTATTCCCGAAGCCGCGCTTTATGATGATAATAGCGTATTTGTCATTATTGACGGCAGAACTGTCCGGCGGCTGGTTGAAGTCATTCAAAAATCTGATGGTCTTGTCTTTGTCAGAGGCAATATCAACAAAGGTGAACAGGTTGTGGCCACGCGCTTGCCTGCACTTGGGGACGGCATTCTTGTTAAGCCGGGACGCGGATGAAGCCGTCAGCTTTTCTGGAATTCTTTATTAAGCACCGAACCGCCGCTAATTTGTTGATGCTATTGATGATAGCGGTCGGCATGATGTCGCTATCAAATCTGAACCGTCAGTTTTTCCCCGATTTCAGTATTGAGGTTGTTGGTGTTAGCGTTCAATGGACAGGCGCAACCGCCGAAGATGTTGATGCTAATATCGTGCAATTGCTGGAACCCGAATTGCGGTCTATTGCCAATGTCAAGAAAGTGCTTTCCACCAGCTATGAAGGCCTGGCCGCTATTCAGGTCGAGTTTGAGTTCGGCACAGATATGCAACAGGCACTGGCCGATGTAGAAACCGCCGTAGGTCAGGTGGATTTCCCCGAAGAAGCCGAAACCCCCAAGGTAGTCAAGGGTGAGTTTTATGATGATATCAGCAAACTGGTTATCTCAGGGCCTTTTGATCTGTTTGCCTTACGAAGCATGGCCAAGGATATCAAGGAAGACTTGCAAAGACTTGGCGTTGATAAAATCGAATTAACTGGCCTGCCTGATGAGATTATCAAAATTGAGATTAGCCAGAATGAACTATCGCGGCTGGGGCTTTCGCTGAATGATATTTCGGCGGCGATATCGACAACAACGCTGGACGTTCCAGCCGGCAGTCTGGCCGATGGCGCGTTGCGTGTTCGGTCACTTGGCCAGATTAAAACCGCCAAAGAGTTTGAAAAGGTTGAGGTGCTGGTGCGTCAGGATGGAAGCCGGATCACGCTAGGTGATATTGCGGTTATATCCGAAGACGTGGAAACGCCATCGGTGACGCTAACCCGCAATGGCATGCCAGCGGTTATGCTTTCTTTTAAGCGCGGCAAGAGCAATGATTCGCTAACGATTAATGAAGTTGTCCAGAACTGGCTGTCCGATTATCGCAATCAGGCACCGGAATCACTGGTGATAGATCAATATGATGTGCGCGCCAAATTGATCAAGGAACGGATTGATCTGCTGGTCAGTAATGGCGCAGGTGGGTTATTGCTGGTCATTGGCGTGCTGTTCCTGTTTCTGTCTGTTCGGGTGGCATTCTGGGTTGCTATGGGAATTCCGGTCGCATTTCTGGCCACGTTTGGCGTGATGCTGGCCATGGATCAGACGATTAACATGATTTCGCTATTCGGCTTGATTATGGCGCTTGGGATTGTGGTTGATGATGCTATCGTGATTGGTGAACATGCCGAACATTTGCGGCAACGGCGCGGGCTTAGTATGCATAAAGCCGCCGCGATGTCGGTGACGCGGATGGGGCCGCCAGTGATTAGCGCCATGTTGACCACAGTGGCGGCGTTTTTGCCATTATTCATGATCAAAGGCATCATTGGTGAGATTATTTCCGCTATTCCCATGGTCGTTGTGGCGGTGCTGATTGCCAGCCTGATAGAAGTATTTTTTATCCTGCCAGCGCATTTAGCCCATTTTGCCTCAAAGACAGAGGAAAAAAAATCCGGCTTTCGCTATCATTTTGATACCCAGTTTAACCGGTTCCGCAATGGCCCGTTCCGGCGTTTGGTTGAAATTGCGGTCAATTGGCGATATGCAACTATCGCTTTGAGCTTGGCCATGTTTATCTTTTCGGTTGGAATGATGGCTGGCGGCAGGGTTAATTTCGTCTTTTTCTCATCCCCCGAAGCCGATATTGCTTTTGGTAATATTGTCATGGCACCCGGCACATCGCGTCACCAAACTGACAAAATGCTGAAAGAACTGGAAGCCGCGCTATTACGGGCTGAAGCCAAGGTAACAGATAACGAAGGCGGATTAATCGAGTTTCATATGGCAACGCTTGGACGGACGTTAAGCAGCGATCCAGACGAAACAGCCACAGGTGCTGATGATACCCGCGGCGGTATCGTAGTTGAGCTATTAACCGCTGATAAACGGCAAGTCCGTATTGATGATTTTCTGGTGGCATGGGAAGCTGAGGTCAAACAGGTGGCCGGATTACAGCGTTTGACCATTCGTGCGCCGCGTGGAGGGCCGCCCGGTCGTGATATTGATATCCGCCTGATGGGTGATGATCTGATCACATTGAAAGCCGCCGCACAAGAGATTGAGACGCTGGTAAAGGCCGTGCCATCCGCGTCTGGCGTAACAGAAGATTTATCCTATGGCGCCGAAGAACGGATTGTCCGCATCACGCCTTATGGTCAGTCACTGGGGTTAACCGTTTTTTCTATTGGTCAGCAATTGCGGGCTTCGCTGGATGGCGCGGTCGTCACACGGTTTCCCCGTGGTGACGAAGAAGTCACGGTGAAATTATCCCTGCCCGAAGACGAAGTACTAACCGATAATATTGGCGATATCCGGATTATCACCCCAATCGGCAATTATGTATTGCTGAGAGAAGTAGCAACAGTGGAAAACCGGCTTGGGTTTTCGGTGATTAAGCGGCAGGATGGTTTCCGCGAGGTCGCCATTAAGGGTGATCTGAATGGGGCGGTTATTGCCACGCCGGAAGCATTGCAGATTGTCAAGGAAGCCGGACTGGAAGACATCGCCGAAGCCTATGGATTGCGCTATCGCTATGATGGACGGGATCAGGAACAGGCAGAAGCCTTTGCCGATATGGGAACAGGCGCGATGCTTGCGCTGATCTGTATCTATATCATTCTGTCATGGGTGTTTTCATCATGGACACAGCCATTGGCGGTCATGATCATGATCCCGTTTGCCTTAATCGGGGCGGTGCTTGGTCATTATGTCATGGGGCTTACCATGACGATTTTATCCATGTTTGCGCTGATTGCGCTGGCCGGAATTGTGGTTAATAATTCGATTATTCTGGTATCGACAATTGAACGGCGGATGGAAGAATCCGGCGGTGATTACATGCTGGCCATTGTATCAGGTACAACAGATCGCTTGCGGCCAGTTATTCTGACTTCTGTCACCACGATTTGCGGGTTATCAACATTAATGTTTGAACGGTCACTGCAAGCGCAGTTTCTGATCCCGATGGCGACAACGATTGTCTTTGGTCTGGCTATAACAACATTACTGGTTTTATTTGTTGTGCCATCTGTGTTAGCTATCGGGCTAGATATTAATCGGGTGTTTCGGGCTTTATTTGATCGGATATTCCGCCGCCAGATCAATGCTGAATAAAGCCGCCATCGGAAAACCCCCCCTAAAATCAGGATAAAACATGGCACATCCCTTACTGGACGAAGTGAAATATAACGCTGACGGGTTAATAGCGGCGATTGCGCAATGTGCGGAAACCGAGGCGGTGCTTATGCTGGCATGGATGAATGCTGATGCGCTGGCACAAACGCTTGTCACTGGTCAGGTGACTTATTTTTCACGCTCACGTCAGGCTTTGTGGCGTAAAGGCGAAACATCCGGCCATACACAGGAATTAGTATCCGCGCATCTGGATTGTGATGTTGATGCTGTTTTGCTCAAGATAATACAAACCGGCCCTGCCTGTCATACTGGCGCGCAGAGTTGCTTTTTCCGTGATTTAACCTGACAATAGCAATTATGACAGATCGTAAGGAAACTAAAGGATCAAGTGGCCGGTCTTACCGTGGTGATGCCGGATTAACCAGCAAGGTCAAAAAGAAAAGAGGCCTGACCGCATCGTCGCGGCGCTGGATAGAACGCCAGATCAATGACCCCTATGTGGCAGAAGCCCGAAGCAAAGGCTATCGGTCGCGGGCGGCGCTTAAGCTGGAACAGATTGATGATAAGCATAAATTGCTGAAAACCGGACAGACGGTGCTTGATCTGGGGTCTGCACCGGGCGGCTGGCTTCAGGTAACGTCAAACCGCATTGGTCTTGATGAGGGCAAAGGCAAGCTGGCAGGCATAGATTTGCTGGATGTCGATCCCATCACAAATGCCTTAATCCTCAAAGGCGATATCAATGATGATGAAAAACTGGCTGAACTGATTGCCTATATTGGCGGCAAAGCCGATTGGGTGATTAGCGATATGGCGGCAGATACCACCGGCCATCGCCCGACCGATCATTTGCGTACCACCGCCTTGCTGGAAATGGCGCTGGATACCGCGATCCGCGTGCTAGTGCCGGGGGGCGGATTTTTATCAAAATGCTTTCAGGGCGGCGCAGAAATTGAATTACTAACGCTGATGCGGCAAGCATTTGAACAGGTCAAACACATCAAACCGGATGCCAGCCGGTCAGAATCAGTAGAAATATATGTATTATGCACCGGCTTCAAAGGCGTGCCGGAACATTATTTGTTTGCTGATTAATATTATTCATCTTTTCAGATGCGCAAGCATTAGGTATAGATAAGAGCCACCGACATAACCGGAGGCATCATGCCTGATAAAATTAAATCCATTCCCGAAGCACTTACTTTTGATGATGTGTTGCTGAAACCGGCCGCGTCTTCTGTTTTGCCATCGGATGCCAATACACAAACGCGGCTCACACGGCGTATATCGCTGAACATTCCGTTGATATCGGCGGCGATGGATACCGTAACAGAAAGCCAGCTGGCCATAACTATGGCGCAGAATGGCGGCATTGGCATTATCCACAAAAACATGGAGCCCGAAGAACAGGCATCGCAAGTGGCATCGGTCAAACGGTATGAGGCTGGTATGGTTGTTAATCCGGTCACTATTGATGATAATAAAACCCTGTCTGATGCGCTGGATTTGATGCAGCATCATAAGATTAGCGGTATTCCGGTTGTTTCTGCCAAGAATAAGGTATTAGTCGGCATCCTGACCAATCGGGATGTCCGCTTTGCTACCGATCCGCGACAGCCGGTTAGCGATATGATGACCCATGCGGTGATTACCGTCACCGATACCATCACCCCTGATGAGGCGCGGCGGTTATTGCATAAGCACCGGATAGAAAAGCTGGTTGTGATTGACAAAGACAAACATTGCGTTGGGTTGATTACGGTCAAGGATATGGAAAAATCACAGAATTATCCGAACGCATCCAAAGATAGTTCCGGCCGGTTAATGGTCGGGGCGGCGGTAGGAACGGGCGCGGCCGGTATTGCCCGTGCCGAAGCATTGATTGCCGCCGGTGTTGATGTGGTTGTTGTTGATACAGCCCACGGCCATTCGGCTGGCGTGCTGGACACGGTGGGCGCGGTGCGCGGATTATCCAATGATGTTCAGATTATTGGCGGAAATATCGCCACCGCAGAAGGCGCGGAAGCATTAATACTGGCCGGTGCAGATGCTATCAAGATTGGCATTGGCCCCGGATCAATTTGCACCACCCGTATGGTCGCAGGTGTCGGGGTGCCGCAATTAACCGCCGTTATGGAAGCCGCCGCCGTTTGCCGCCGTCATGGCGTGCCGGCCATTGCTGATGGCGGCATTAAATATTCGGGTGATCTGGCTAAGGCGATTGCCGCTGGCGCGGATGCGGTGATGATCGGAACCATGCTGGCCGGAACGGATGAAACCCCGGGTGAGGTATATCTGTATCAGGGGCGATCCTATAAAGCCTATCGCGGCATGGGTTCTATTGGTGCTATGGCACGCGGGTCAGCCGACCGGTATTTTCAGGCGGAGGTATCGCAACCGTTAAAACTGGTTCCCGAAGGCATCGAAGGTCAAGTGCCATATAAAGGTTCTGCCGGTGCGGTCATTCATCAGATGATTGGCGGCTTACGGGCGGCGATGGGTTATACCGGTTGCGCCACCATTGATGCGATGCAATCCGATAGCCAGTTTGTCCGTATCACCGGTTCAGGCTTGAAAGAAAGCCATGTTCATGATGTTA
>JABIWM010000192.1 GCA_018701255.1 Alphaproteobacteria bacterium
CCACCATCGTATCAATATCCATGCTGACCACTGACCGACCCGGAATATCATAAATAATAACCGGTATGTCTGAGGCATCGGCAACCGCTTCGTAATGGCGCATCAATCCGTTCTGTGTGGGTTTATTATAATAAGGCGTTACCACTAGAACCGCATCAGCACCGGCACCGCTTGCATGGCGAACAAAATCAACCGCTTCGGCCGTAGCATTTGATCCGGCACCGGCAATCACCGGAACACGGCCAGCGGCTTCATCAATACATATTTCTACCACCTGTTTATGTTCATCATGATCAAGTGTCGGAGATTCGCCCGTTGTACCAACAGGGATCAGACCATTTGTGCCTTGATCAATTTGCCAGGACACCAGTTTTCGAAAGGCGGCTTCGTCAACGGCGCCATTCGCAAATGGCGTAACCAAAGCAACATATGAACCTTGAAAAAGTGCATCGCCTGTCATCATTGTCTTAAATCCTAATTAGTGTTTAAATCTGAATAAAGGCGACAATAAAACTAACCGCGCCATACTTCAAGGTTTCGTTTCCCCGAAGAAATGATTACTCTATTTATAAATAGCACTTACATCAGGACACGTCATATGATTTTGCCAACCTATTCAGACCTTGAGGCGGCGGTTGAACGAACAGCACCGCATATTGTGCAAACGCCGTTACTGGAATCGCCACTGCTTAACCAGCTAGTCGGCGGCCGTGTTCTGGTCAAGGCTGAACCCTTACAAAAAACCGGATCATTCAAGTTTCGCGGGGCAAGTAATGCTATCTGGAACCTGCCTGATCATGTGACCCATGTTGTTGCCTATTCTTCGGGCAATCATGCCGCCGCGGTTGCCGCCGCCGCCACATCACGCGGTATGGTAGCAACAATTATCATGCCCGAAGACGCGCCAGCAATGAAAGTCGCCAATACCAAAGCATTCGGTGGTCAGGTCGTCACATATAATCGCTACACCGAAAACCGTGAAGCGATTGGCGCTGAACTGGCCAAAACCCAAGGTGCTACATTAATCCCGCCATATGAATATCTGCCGGTTATTGCTGGCCAGGGCACTATCGGGATTGAAATTGCCAATCATCTGACAGAACAGAACATCATCCCTGATCAGCTGATCTGTTGCACTGGCGGCGGCGGTTTAATAGCAGGCATCAGCATCGGCATTCATCAGCATTTTCCTGATCTGGACATTATTGCCGCCGAACCCGAAGGATTTGACGATTTTAAACGGTCGCTGGAATTGGGTGAACGGGTTAGCAATGATCCCGATGCCCGATCCATTTGTGATGCCATCATTACGCCCATACCGGGTGAGATGACATTTGCTATTAATAAGGCTCATGTCAAAAGCGCGGCAGTCGTCAGCGATGATGAGGCGCTGATGGCGGTGGCAACAGCGTGGCAATATCTGAAATGTGTGGCAGAACCCGGTGGTGCGGTCGCCTTGGCCGCCATATTATCCGGCAAAGTCGAAGCCAGAAACAAGACGAGCATTGTCATTGTTTCTGGCGGTAATATTGATCAGGCGATGTTTACCCGTGCGCTGAATATGCTTTAATATGATGAACGGGTTTTAGCCACGGCCTCTGTAACCGGCGACACCCTGTTCAGGTATCCAGACACCATCCGGTGCTGTTCCATATTGCCAGAACACATCAATCGGCATGCCGCCGCGCGGATACCAGTAACCGCCAATGCGAAACCAGTGCGGTTCCATCAAATCGGTGAGCCGCTTACCAATATCAACTGTGCATGCCTCATGAAAAGCCTGATGATTACGGAAACTGTTGAGATAGACTTTCAGTGATTTGGATTCAACCATCCACTTATTAGGGATATAATCTATCATGAGATGCGCGAAATCCGGCTGTGCCGTCACCGGACAGAGCGAGGTAAATTCCGGCTGGGTAAAACGTGCAACAAACATGGTATCAGGATGCGGATTAGGCACGCGATCAAGCACGGCTTCTTCTGGTGATTGCGGAAGCGATGATGGTTTTCCCAGATGCGTCAGGTTTTCCATGTAGTTTTATCTCCATTCATGACAATTAAGTATTAATTCAGGGGCATATTAATTCAGGCACACATTAATTCAGAGCAAAACCTAATGCGAATGTGAGTATGCATCTTTTAAATCTCTAGCTAATAATGTCACCGGAACACGTCCTGCTTTATCAAAAATCAGAGTGACAGAATAGCTGGTTTCAGCGGCAATTGGTTCTTTCAGTTGCATGAACATCAGATGATATCCCCCCGGCTC
>JABIWM010000193.1 GCA_018701255.1 Alphaproteobacteria bacterium
CCTGATCCCCACGCCGCCGCTGATATGGTTTTGATCCGGCTGGCACATGTTGCCAATATGCCAACCCCCGGTGATCTGGTCAAAAAGCTCAAAGATGTGACACCGGATATGCTGGCTTCGTCAACACCGGCATCTTCTGCGCCTGCATCATCCACACCTGTTTCATCCACGCCTGTTTCATCAACACCGGCTGAACCATGGCCTGATCAAGATATGCCGCCGCCCATGATGGATATGCCTGATCATATGGCGCCAGCACCATCAGCTCCGTCCTCTCCTCGTCCTTCCGCTCCGCAACCAGTGCCAGAAAATATGATCCAGATGGCGCAAATATTCGAAGATCACGGGGAATTGAAACTGGCTAGTTATCTGCGCACCCGTATCAGACCTGTTCTGCTAGAAGCCGGACGATTTGAGTTTTCGGCAGACCGCCCCCTTGATGAGAGTGTCCCCGGCCAGATAGGTTATTTTCTGACAGAATGGACAGGCATGCGCTGGATGGTATCGGTCGTCACCCAATCAGGTAACGATACACTGGACGAAATTGAACATGCCCAGAAACAGGCTATCCATGATAGCCTGACCGCTGATCCCATTGTTAAATCAGCAATGGACACGTTCCCCGATTCGACCATCCACAGCATAACACCGCTGACCGGAATGGTGACATTAACTGATGATCCGGCTGACCTACCCGATGCCGAATGTTCAGATGAGGATGAAAAAAAGGCAGACCATGCGTAACTTTACTTCCATGTTGAAAAAAGCCAAAGAAGCACAAGAAAAACTGGCCACTGTCAAAGCTGAACTGGCTGAGATCACCTGCACAGGTGAAGCGGCAGGCGGTATCGTCAAGGCCGCTGTATCCGGCGATAGCCGTATCCAGTCCCTGACGATCAGTCCGGATGCCGCCAGCGCAAATACCCCTGATGATATCAACATGCTCGAAGACCTGATCATTGTTGCTATTCGGGATGCACAGGATAAAGCCGAACAGGAAAAGGCGAAACGCATGCAGGGCGTGACCGGTGATCTGCCGCTACCGCCCGGTTTAGATTTGCCGTTCTGACGTAACGGGCTAGCATGATGTCACCAAACCCCATAGAACAGCTGATCAAACGATTATCCCGATTGCCCGGATTAGGCCCCCGATCTGCGCGCCGCGCGGCCTTGCATCTGATCAATTATCGTGATGGCCAGATGGTGCCGCTAGCCGAAGACATGCTTGCGGTTGCCCATGCCATCCGCCGTTGCACCGAATGCGGAAATCTGGATATGACCAGTCGTTGCGGAATTTGTCAGGACAATGCCAGAGATCAAAAACGGCTTTGCATCGTTGAGGATGTTGCCGATTTATGGGCGATGGAACGTGCCGCTGTATTTAGCGGCCGCTATCATGTTCTGGGCGGCGTGCTTAGCGCAATTGATGGCGTAGGCCCTGATACCCTGCGACTGGATTATCTGGTTGAACGTACCAAAACAGAACAGATAGAAGAAGTCATTCTGGCGCTTTCCGCCACCGTTGATGGTCAGGCGACCGCGCATTATATCGCGGATAAAATGACAGGAATAAATGCCCGCATCACACGGCTTGCGCATGGTGTACCGGTTGGGGGTGAGCTGGATTATCTGGATGATGGCACGCTGGCACAAGCCATGAAAGCCCGACAGCAATTCTGACCAGCCGCCGAAACAGATAATAATTTACTCATTATTATCTAGCCGTGGTGGTGGCGCAATAATCGCATCGTCCTGAACACTCTGTCCGCTCTGGGATGCGGTATCATCGGTTTCGATCTGTTCGATTTTTTCGCTCACCCGACTAATTGCCCGTGTTGATTTGGTGATATCGTCGATATCCTGTTGCGCCAGATTAAAATGGCGATCCAGCTTTCCAACACGATCATTAAGCCGGCCAATATCTTTGAGCAGACGGCCAACCTGTTCTTGAATAAATGCGGCCTGTTGCCGCATTCTGACATCACGAAGCACAGCCCGAACCGTGTTAAGAATAGCCATTAGCGTTGTCGGTGAAACAACGTAAACCCGTTCCTTAAAGCTGGTATCCAGCGCTTTCGTCAGATGGTTATGCAATTCGGCATAAATGGATTCGGATGGCACGAACATCAACGCACTATCGGCCGTATGCCCACGGATAATATACCGCTCAGAGATATCTTTGACATGCTTGATAAAGGCCGCTTCCAGACCTTTTCGGGCTTGTGCTTTTGCTTGCTCGTCTTCGGCTTTTCCCAGTGCATACCATGATTCCAGCGGAAATTTAGCATCAATGACAATTGGCCCCGGCGGGTTTGGCAATTGCAACAGACAATCCGCGCGTTTGTTATTTGGCAGGCTATGTTGAAACGAATAGGCATTGCTGGGCAACATCTGGGTAATCAGATTTTCAAGCTGAATCTCTCCATAAGCCCCACGCGCCTGATTATTAGCCAGCACATTTTCCAGTCTGGTTGTCTGACTGGATAGTTCTTTCAGCTGTTCCTGCGCCCGATCAATGACGGCCAGTCTTTCGTTCAGATTACCAAGCTTGAGGCTGGTCGTTTCGGCTTGCTGTCGCAAGGTTTCGTTCAATGTCTGCTGATGATTTTGCAAATTGCTCATCATGCTATTCTGCATGGATGTGGTGGTCTGGGTGATGGCATCAAGCTGACCTTTCAGCTCAGCAAATCCGGATTGATCCGCGCTTTGTGCGGACGGGTTTCCGCGTTGAAGCATGATGATAACACCAATACCGCCAGCAAGGGCTAGACCAAATCCAAGCCCGATAGCAAGCATGAGAATTGTATTCATATCCATTATTTATCTCTGGTTTTGATTGTTGTATTATCAATGCGCTAACGCCAGATGGTTTCTGATGACCATTTGGCCTTGACCTAGCATGGCGGTTCTTCTACCTCATTGGCAAGAACATTTATTTATCTGGAGTAAGATTAATGACTATCAGACCGCTTACGTTTCTGCCAGCCTCTGTTTTACGGAAAACGGCTGAACCGGTCAAAACCGTTGATGATGATATTCGCCAGCTGATGGATGACATGCTGGAAACCATGCGCCATGAACAGGGGTTAGGACTTGCGGCCCCACAAATTGGTCAATCCCTGCGCGTTATTGTGATGGATTGTAGTGAAGAAGACGACCCCGACCCCATGATCTGGAAAATGGCAAATCCGGAAATCATATCTGCATCCGAAGACGTGGCCAGCATGGAAGAAGGCTGTCTGTCTATCCCCGGATATCGTGGTGAGGTGACGCGGCCGGCATCTGTTGAGGTGACATATCTTGATGAAACCGGCGCAGAAAAAACCATGCAAGCCGATGGTTTGCTGGCGGCATGTGTTCAACATGAAATTGATCACCTGAATGGAAAGTTATTCATTGATTATCTGTCGCGTGCCAAACGTGATCTGATTATTCGCAAAATGACAAAGGACGCGCGCATTGACCGTGACGGATAAAACCGCTTTATCACCGCGACTGGTTTTTATGGGAACACCTGATTTCGCTGTTCCATCGTTACGCATGCTAGCCGAACAATATGATATTGTCGCGGTATATAGCCAGCCGCCACGCCCAAAAGGACGCGGCATGCGGCTGACCCCGCAACCCGTTCACCAGACAGCGGAAGAATATAACATCCCCGTATACACGCCTGACCGTTTTGATCAGACCGCGATTGATGAACTGGCCAGCCTGTCGCCTGATTTGCTGGTTGTTGTTGCTTATGGATTGATCCTGCCGGTGGCTGTGCTGGCCATCCCGCGTTTTGGGGCAATAAATGGCCATGCGTCATTGCTACCGCGCTGGCGTGGCGCAGCCCCCATTCACCGCGCCATTGCCGCCGGTGATACCGAAACCGGCGTTTGTGTCATGATGATGGAAAAAGGACTGGATACCGGCGCCGTCATACTGGAACGCCGGATAGCTATTGCCGCCGAGGACACCACCGGCATCATACATGACAAACTGGCCGAATTAACCGCAACCGCATTAGCAGAAGCCATACCAGTGCTGGTCAATGGCACCGCTATCGCCACGCCGCAAGATCATGCTAATGCCAGTTATGCCCATAAAATCACCGATGCCGAGGCAGAGCTGAGATTTACCAGTAGCACGGCTGAATTGCTCAACAAGATCAGAGCCTTTTCACCGTGGCCAGCAACATGGCTAACCGTTATGCAGGATGATAAAACGCTCCGTATCAATGTGCTTGCGGCTATTGCGGCTAAACATCATTCTGGCGATAAAACCGCTGGCACTATTCTGGGCAAAGGCGCGCAAGGCGGGATCATGATAGCCACTACCGATGGCGCCATAGAATTAACCCGGCTAAAACCCGCTGGTAAGGCCAGCATGTCTGGCCGTGATTATCTGAACGGCAACCCGATGCCTGATCATATCATCCCATCAGCCGCTAAAGAGTAACCCCATGCCACGTTTTTTCATCACCATAGAATATGATGGCGGCGATTTTGTCGGCTGGCAAAGACAGGATAATGGCGACAGCATTCAAGCGCAACTTGAACACGCGGCTAGTGCTATTCTGGGGCATCGCCAAGACATCACTATTCAAGGCGCTGGCCGAACCGATACTGGCGTTCATGCGTTGGGGCAAGTCGCGCATTGTGATCTGCCAGATGGATTTACCGAACGGCAATTGCCGCTAGCGCTTAATGCACATTTACCGCCATCTATCCGCGTGATTCAGGCAAATATCATGGCCGATGATGCCCATGCCCG
>JABIWM010000032.1 GCA_018701255.1 Alphaproteobacteria bacterium
AGCATAAAAATCCTCATGAAAATTTTTCCCATACTCAGAAATATCGGTGCCATAGCGTTTTTCATGATCTTTACGGATATCTGCATAAAAGGATTGGTAATCATTTGCCATCATATGTTCCTCTGTGTGTGATCATTTAAAATCACCACGATAAAAAGGGGAACAAGCTTTAGGTCAACTAAAGGAAACGCAAATACATTCAGCTTGTGTTGGAATTAATCCGCTTCGGGTTGTGGGACGCCGATAAGGTTGTAGCCGCCGTCAACATAATGGACTTCGCCGGATACGCCCGAAGACAGATCAGAGGCAAAATATAGCCCGGAACGGCCGACCTCATCCATGTCGGGATTGCGGTTGAGCAGGGCGTTTTGCTCACTATGCCGATACACATGCCGCGCCCCGCTAATCGCCGCGCCGGCCAGCGTTTTCACCGGCCCCGCAGAAATAGCATTGACGCGGATATTATAGCGCCCCAGATCAACGGCCAGATAACGCACCGATGCCTCAAGCGCGGCCTTGGCCACCCCCATAACATTATAATTCGGCGTAATCCGGTTCGCGCCCAGATAGCTCATCGTCATGATAGAGCCACCATTATCTTTCATAAATGGCAAGGCGGCGCGTGCCAGTTCGGTTAGCGAATAGCAGGACACCATCATAGAGCTGGTGAAGTTTTCCCGCGAGGTATTCAGATAAGCCCCGCGCAATTCGCTTTTATCGGCAAAAGCCACGGCATGAACAACAAAATCAATCTGATTCCATGATTTGGCCAGCGTATCCATAGCGGTATCTATGCCGCCCTCGACACTAACATCACATGGCACGGTTAATTCTGAGCCGAGCGTTTCGGCTAGCGGTTGAACCCGCTTTGCCAGCATGTCATTCTGGTATGTAAAGGCCAGATTAGCACCGGCCTTGGCGCAATGCTGAGCAATCCCATATGCGATGGAATGATCATTCGCCACCCCCATAATCAGACCATTTTTTCCAGCTAAAAGACTCATTTTATCCTCATCATATCACGTTCAGTTTATTGATTTTGCATCCCTCATGCTTAGCTATATCGCTTAATGGCAAGGGTTGAGTTTGTCCCCCCGAACCCAAAAGAATTGCTGATAGCCAGATCAATGCGATGCTCAATGCTTTTTGCCAGAACTGGGATTTCACCTATCCCCGGGTCGGGATCATCCAGATTGGCATTTCCGGCAATAAAGCCGTCCCTCATCATGATTAATGTGTAAATGGCTTCCTGAACACCGGTTGCACCCAGCGAATGTCCGGTCAGTGATTTTGTTGAGGATACATACGGCATTTTAGGTGCCGACCCAAACACAGCCCGGATAGCATCCAGTTCTTTGATATCGCCCACAGGGGTGCTGGTGCCGTGAGTGTTGATATAATCCACCGGCTGGCCTAATCCATTGCCATCATATCCGCTTAGCGCCAGTCCCATGCAACGTACCGCGCCTTCGCCCGATGGGGCAACCATGTCATGGCCATCAGAATTGGCACCGGTGCCAACAATTTCACCATAAATCCTGGCGCCTCTGGCCAGCGCATGATCCAGACTTTCCAGAACAACCATGCCGCCACCGCCCGCAATCACGAACCCGTCACGATTGCTATCATATGGGCGTGACGCGGCTGTTGGATTATCATTATTCGCTGATGACATAGCGCCCATGGCATCAAACAGAACAGATAACGTCCAGTGTAATTCTTCGCCGCCGCCAGCAAAAACAATATCCTGCTGACCAAAGCGGATCGCATCAGCGCCAGTCGAAATGCAATGCGCGCTGGTAGAACAGGCCGAAGATATCGAATAATTCAGCCCCTTGATTTGAAAAAAAGTGGCGATACAGGCCGATACCGTTGACGACATACAACGCGGCACCATATATGGGCCAATGCGTTTTGGCCCTTTTTCGCGGGTGATATCTGCTGCCTGCATCACATTATAAGTGGATGGCCCGCCAGAACCGGCAATCAAACCGGTGCGCGGATGCGATACCTCAGCCGGGGTTAGGCCAGCGTCTTCCACCGCTTGCTGCATGGCAAGCACGGCATAGGCCGCGCCCTCACCCATAAAGCGCATCTGTTTGCGATCGACATGATCTTCCAGATTGATTTTGACTGTTCCATGAACCTGACTGCGGAACCCCAGCTCCGTATATTCTGGTGCGGCAACAATGCCGGACTTTCCATGGCGAAGTGACTCTGATACTTCATCAACAGATGTTCCGATAGATGAAGTGATTCCTATTCCTGTTATAACAACGCGCCGCATGATGCTCCTTAAACGGATAACAAATATATGTTCGTTTTATCCGGTCAGTTTGTGTTTAGGCTTCTGATTTGAACAGGCCAACCCGAATATCTTTTGCAGAAAAGATAGGTTCGCCATCGCATAGAATTTCACCATTAGCGATACCTAGGATCAGCTTTCGCATAATGAGCCGTTCAATGCTTAATTTGAATGTGAGTAGTTTGGCATGTGGCTGTACCTGTCCGGTGAACTTGACTTCACCCACAGATATGGCTCTGCCGCGACCTTCGCCGCCCATCCAGCCAAGAAAAAACCCGACCAGTTGCCATAATCCATCCATGCCAAGACAACCCGGCATCACCGGATCACCGACAAAATGGCAATCGAAAAACCAGCGATCAGGGGTAATCTCAAACTCTGCTTCAATCTCACCCAATCCTTTTTCGCCGCCATGATCATTAATTTTTGTGATGCGATCCATCATCAGCATGGGCGGCATAGGTAATTGTGGATTGCCGTGACCGAACATTTCCCCTTTGGCGCATGTTATCAATTCGTCGTAGCTAAACTGGTTTTGTTTTTCACTCATAATAACATCCAATAATTAATTTCTTCCTTACATTAAAGGAAACCGGCATGGTTGTACAAATGCAATTTACATGACTTGACTTTATTCCTGCTGATTTTTATGTAAAATGAAACAAATGGTGATGTTATGACAGCAAATTCGGCAACAGACTTACTTCGTGAGCATAATCTGCGCCCTACGCGCCAGCGTATGGCCTTGGCCGCATTATTATTCGATGGTACGGCGCGGCATGTTACCGCAGAAAGCCTGCATGATCAGGTGAAGGATATGGGTATTACCTTATCCTTGGCGACAATCTATAACACGCTTCATCAATTTACCAATGTCGGGCTGTTAAAAGAAATAAAAGGCATTGGTGATGCGAAATGGTTTGATACCAATATTGACCAGCATCATCATTTTTTTGATATCAGCAATGATCACCTGATTGATATACCGGCTTCATCTATCACCATATCACATTTGCCGGCATCACCGGATGGCAAGGTTATTGATGGCGTAGATGTGATTGTCCGGCTGTCTGATAAATCACCTGATAAATCATCTGGCTAAAAAAACTGGTTAAAACAATCTTTACAATCATTCTAAACTACTTGAATGTTTCGCCAGTAGTATTAATATATAAATCACAACCTGAAAAACCAATAATCGCGTTTTTATCAACGCTTACAGGAGCTACCTAATGAACGAAATGACCAAATGCCCTGTCATGCATGGCAGCCATACCACCGCTTCTGCTGGAACCAAAACCCAGGACTGGTGGCCTAATCAGCTTAATCTGGATATTTTGCGTCAGCATGATACGAAATCAAATCCACTTGGTGCAGATTTTGACTATAAAAAAGCGGTAAAATCGCTCAAAGTTGATGCGGTTAAGGCTGATCTGAAAAAACTAATGACAGATTCGCAAGACTGGTGGCCAGCAGATTACGGCCATTATGGCCCGTTCTTTGTCCGGATGACATGGCATGCCGCTGGTACTTATAGAACTGGTGATGGTCGTGGCGGCGGTGGCACTGGTGCCCAGCGTTTTGCGCCACTGAACTCATGGCCGGATAATGGCAATCTGGATAAAGCACGGCGTTTGCTATGGCCGGTTAAACAAAAATATGGAAACAGCCTGTCATGGGCAGATTTGCTTATCATGGCTGGTAATGTTGCTATTGAATCCATGGGCGGCCCTAATCTGGGTACGGCACTTGGCCGGGCAGATATCTGGCATCCGGAAAAAGACATTTACTGGGGTGCCGAAGACGAATGGCTGGGTGATAACCGTTATGGCGGCACGCGTCAGGATTTGGAAAACCCCCTAGCGGCCGTGCAGATGGGATTAATTTATGTAAATCCAGAAGGCCCGAACGGTAATCCAGACCCGCTATTATCCGCACAGGATATTCGGGAAACATTTGCCCGTATGGCGATGAATGACGAAGAAACCTTTGCTTTGACCGCTGGCGGTCATACCTTTGGTAAAGCGCATGGTAATGGCCCTGCTGATGCTGTTGGCGCAGAACCTGAAAGCGCGCCGATTGAAGCACAGGGTTTTGGCTGGGCAAGCAGCCATAAGTCAGGCAAAGGCGTTGATGCGATCACAAGTGGTATCGAAGGCCCGTGGACAGCTAATCCTATTGAATGGGATATGGGATATCTCAACCTGCTCTATAATTATGAGTGGGAGCTAACCAAAAGCCCGGCTGGTGCAAATATCTGGCATCCGGTGAATATCGACGAAGACGATATGGCACCAGAAGTCGATGGCAGTGGCAAAAAAGTCATGCCAATGATGACCACGGCTGATATGGCGCTCAAAATGGATCCGGCTTATCGGGCCATTGGCGACCGCTTTATGAAAGACCCGGAAGCATTTGGTCAGGCATTTGCCGAAGCATGGTTTAAGCTGCTGCATCGTGATATGGGGCCAAAATCCAACTACACAGCTGGCGATTATCCGGATCATGATTACCTCTGGCAGGACCCAATTCCCGCTGGCAAAGCATTAAGCGATGCCGATGTGAGCGCGATCAAGAACAGCGTTCTTGCCTCTGGTCTTAGCATTCAGGACATGGTTGAAACGGCATGGGCTTCTGCATCAACATTCCGTGCTTCTGATAAACGTGGTGGTGCAAATGGTGCACGCATCCGTCTGGCACCGCAAAAAGACTGGGCGGTGAATAAACCGGCACAGTTACAAAACGTGCTAGACACATATGCCAGCATAGCCAGCGCCACTGGCGCCAGCATGGCTGATGTGATTGTTATTGGCGGTGCCGCTGGTATCGAAAAAGCATCACAAGCGAGTGTTCCGGTAACGACTGGTCGCGGTGACGCATCAGAAGACCATACGGATGTGAACTCATTCGCGCATCTTGAGCCACGGGCTGATGGATTCCGCAACTATGTGGAAACCGAGTTTGCGGTGAGCCCCGAAGAAATGATGCTGGATAAAGCGCAATTGCTTGATCTGACACCTGCCGAAATGACCGTACTGGTTGGCGGGCTTCGTTCGCTGGGTATCAGCGCAAATGGTGATGGTGTCTGGAGTGACGGCAACAGCCTGAACAATCAGTGGTTTAAAACATTGCTGGATATGAGTGTGGCATGGAAAGAAACAGGCTATAACAGCTATGCCGCCCATGACAGAGCATCAGGTGACAAAGTCAGAACCGCAAGCCGTACCGATCTGGTTTTTGGCAGTAATTCAGAGCTTCGTGCCATTGCTGAGGTTTATGCACAGCAGGATAATAACGACAAGTTCGTTGCCGATTTTATCGCGACATGGAACAAAGTCATGAACGCTGACCGTTTTGATTTAAATTAAGCGGTAATATTATTTTCTATCATATGGCGTATCCCAGATATGGGATGCGCCATATTTTTAGCGGTATTTATTAGTGTGGTTAAAACACTTCGTCGCTAAAAACGCCCCATAGATAGCGTTTTTGAATCCAGCCTCTGATCCGGCCAGATTCAATCCGGCACCAATCCGCCCCGCATACCATTAATTCAACAACGGCGCCTTTTTCGGCTAATGCGATAACCGGTGCTGATGCGGCATCGGATTCCAGCACATTAACGCCGCTTGCTGTGATCATGGCCATGCGTTTCAACGATAGGGTGGATGAATGCATCCAGCCCCGTTCGCCATCCAGATCAACGACTTCGCGCCAGACATCGAATTCACGCACAACCCGAAGCGGCATACCGTCTTTCTGGTAAACATAAAGAATGGGATATTTCATGCCGGGGCCTGTCCGCATATGGACTTTGTCAGATTTTAGCGTCATGAAACGCGGCAATGGCTGGCCTGTCCCCTGAATAGTGACCCGTGCTTCATTAGCGTCGGCTCTGGGCATATATTCTGTGCCTACTGGAAAACATATCCACCATCCTGCCATTAGACCAACAAGTAAACGACGATATAATAACACGGTGGAATCGCTCCATAATTGATGAAAACCCATTATCATGTGATAATCGTAAAATAGCTTTCGTTCAAGGCGAA
Source organism: Alphaproteobacteria bacterium (assembly GCA_018701255.1). Lineage (GTDB taxonomy): Bacteria > Pseudomonadota > Alphaproteobacteria > Puniceispirillales > UBA1172 > UBA12202. Next base: position 6,358 of record JABIWM010000032.1, read on the forward strand.
AGCCATAAGATACGCATCAATATGTTTTGAGGGCTTGTTTCCATCTGCTTCGGTGGTATGTTATCGCATAGTACAATGATACAGGGTTAACCGTTTATGGCCAGTCGAGATCATATTGTTATATTAACGCGCAAATTGCCGGATAATGTAGAAACGCGGATGCGTGAGCTGTTTAATGCCGAACTTAATCAAACTGATATTCCCCTTTCGCGCGAAGAATTAAAACAGGTAGTTGCCCGCGCGCATGTTCTGGTTCCAACGGTTACCGACCGTATTGATGAAGAAATTATTTCTGCCGCAGGATCGCAACTCAAGCTGATTGCGTCTTTTGGAACTGGTGTTGATCACATTGATCTGAAAGCTGCCCGCAAGGCCGGCATTATTGTCACAAATACCCCCGGTGTTTTAACCGAAGATACCGCTGATGTTGTGATGTCGCTTATTCTATCGGTACCGCGCCGACTAGCCGAAGGTGACGCACTTGTCCGAAGTGGGAAATGGAACGGCTGGGCGCCAACCGGCATGCTTGGCCATCGCATTAATGGCAAACGGCTTGGCTTTATCGGTTTAGGCCGCATTGGTCAGG
>JABIWM010000194.1 GCA_018701255.1 Alphaproteobacteria bacterium
AAGCCCATGCCACCCATACCGCCCATGCCGCCCATATCAGGGGCAGGAGCCATAGCTGCTTTAGGTTCTGGCAGTTCACTAACCATGGCTTCGGTGGTGATCAGAAGACCAGCAACAGATGCCGCGTTCTGAATAGCAGAGCGCACAACTTTAGTCGGGTCAATAACACCAGCTTTGATCAGGTCTTCGAAATTGCCTGACTGGGCGTTGTAGCCATTTGTTGCAGACTTGTCTTCGACCAGCTTGCCAACAATCACCGCACCATCGGCACCGGCGTTGTCTGCGATCTGGCGAGCAGGTGCCTGAATGGCACGGCGGACAATATTGATACCAACATTCTGGTCATCATTATCGCCTTCCAGCTTTTCGAGAGCACGGATAGACTTAACAAGAGCAGAACCGCCACCGGGGACGATGCCTTCTTGAACAGCCGCGCGCGTCGCATGCATCGCATCATCAACACGATCCTTACGCTCTTTCACTTCGACTTCGGTTGCTCCACCGACCTTGATCACGGCAACACCGCCAGCCAATTTGGCCAGACGTTCCTGCAGCTTTTCACGATCATAATCAGATGTGGTTTCGTCAGCCTGCGCTCTGATCTGGTTGCAACGTGCTTCGATATCTTTGCGCTTGCCAGCACCGTCAATGACCGTGGTGTTTTCTTTTGTGATCTCAACACGCTTGGCTGTGCCGAGCATATCAAGCGTTACCGCATCAAGAGAAATACCAACATCTTCGGAAATCACTGTACCATCAGTCAGGATAGCGATGTCTTCGAGCATGGCTTTGCGGCGATCACCGAAACCCGGTGCCTTAACAGCCGCAACTTTGAGGCCAGCACGCAAACGGTTTACCACTAGCGTAGCCAGTGCTTCGCCTTCGATATCTTCGGCAATAATCAGAAGCGGCTTGCCAGACTGAACTACCTTTTCCAGAATTGGCAGCATGTCTTGCAGATTTGTCAGCTTCTTTTCATGGATCAGGATATACGGGCTTTCCATTTCGGCACGCATCTTTTCACTGTCTGTGATGAAGTATGGTGACAGATAGCCACGATCAAACTGCATGCCTTCGACAACATCCAGCTCTGTTTCCAGGCTTTTTGCTTCTTCGACGGTGATAACACCTTCGTTACCGACACGTTCCATTGCTTTTGCGATCATTTCACCAATATCGCTTTCGCCATTGGCAGAAATCGTACCAACCTGCGCGACTTCGTCAGACTTGGAGATTTTCTTTGATTGCTTTTGCAGGTTCTGGACGATGTGTTCAACCGCGAGATCAATACCGCGCTTGAGGTCCATCGGGTTCATGCCAGCAGCAACGGCTTTACAGCCTTCTTGTGCAATCGCCTGTGCCAGAACAGTTGCTGTTGTTGTGCCATCGCCAGCCATATCATTGGCTTTTGATGCTACTTCGCGCACCATCTGTGCACCCATGTTTTCGAACTTGTCCTTGAGCTCAATATCCTTGGCAACGGTCACGCCATCCTTGGTGATGCGTGGTGCGCCGAATGATTTATCAAGAACAACATTACGACCCTTTGGGCCTAGTGTTACCTTTACGGCGTTAGCAAGAATATCAACGCCTTTCATCATTTTCTGGCGCGCATCTGAGCCGAATTTTACATCTTTAGCAGCCATGGTTAAAACCTTTCATGTCTTTCTGCATTATATCTTGTGGGTTTAGGGAGGTCGTTAAGATTAGTCCTTCGTGAGGATTAACCCATGATCCCAAGAATGTCTGATTCACGCATGATCAGATATTCGGTGCCGTCAATTTTGACTTCGGTGCCGGAATATTTACCAAACAGAACAGAATCGCCTGCCTTGACATCCAGTGCTACCAGCTTGCCGGTTTCATCACGATTGCCTGAACCTACGGCTTTGATAACACCCTGCATTGGCTTTTCTTTGGCAGTATCAGGAATGATAATGCCGCTAGCTGTTTTTGTTTCCTGCTCTACGCGCTCAACAAGAACGCGATCATGAAGTGGCCTGAATTTCATGCCAATATCTCCTTATTTTTTCATATCAAATAAGCGTTGTGCTTAAATTAGCACTCTCATCATGACAGTGCTAATTCACGATGAGTGACATATGGGCATAGAAGCCATCACTGTCAAGATATTTCAAAAGAATTAATCCGCTGATCTAGGTTTGCACCAATATTTAATACTGTTGTCTATATATAGATGCGCGTTGATGTGCCACGCCTCATGCTATTGTCAATGATTTGGGAAACGGTTAACGATTCCCTATATACAGATGACGTAGATAGATCAAAAGGATTGAACATAAATGGACAGAACAGCCAATACATCCGTGATCATATGGTTAATGGGCGTAGCATTAATGGTTTTTGTGATGATTACTATCGGCGGCATTACGCGGTTAACCGATAGTGGGCTTTCCATGGTGGAATGGCGACCTTTGATTGGCACATTGCCGCCACTGACAGATGCCGAATGGATGCGGGTATTTGCGCTTTATCAACAATCACCCGAATATCAGAAAATTAATGCCGGCATGGATTTATCCGCTTTTAAATGGATTTTTTTCTGGGAATATCTGCATCGGTTATTTGGCCGGTTAATCGGGCTGGCATTTATTCTGCCCTTGCTATGGTTTGCTTTCCGGCGACAAATCCCGCACGGATTCGGCCGCCGCTTTCTGATTCTTCTGATACTGGGCGGAACTCAGGGAGCTATTGGCTGGTGGATGGTGAAATCCGGACTGGTGGATGATCCTTATGTATCGGCATACCGGCTGGCTACACATCTGGGGATTGCGCTGACTATTCTGGCGGTGCTGATCTGGACGATTGCTGATCTTAAACATGGACGCGCCATTCTACCGCGTGGTCATGTCGCTGGTGTTATTGGTGTTCTGGCGATAACAATCATTGCCGGTGCATTTGTTGCCGGAATGAATGCCGGACTGATCTATAATGAATATCCCTTTATGGGCGGACAATTGGTGCCGATTGAATATGGCTATTATGGCGTATCCGACCCGTTTGAAAATCCGGCATCAGCGCAATTCCATCATCGGTGGATAGCCGTGCTTGCGGTTTTAGGCGTGTTAAGTCTGTGGTTCCGCGCCCGCAAAGCCCATCTTAGCGGCGTTAATCTGGGGCTATCCGGGGGCGTTATGATGCTGGCTATATTTGGCCAGTTTGTGCTTGGCGTGATGACATTGCTTTATCAGGTACCGGTCAGCCTTGGCACTTTGCATCAAGCTGGTGCCGCGTTTCTGCTGATCTGTGTGATATGGGTGTCACATGGGCTGATGCGGCTAAAATAGCAGACACGGCAAGCGCGTCACCATATCTAGCCTGCTGGTTTGATAGGTAACTGCTTTCTGATATGCAGTTCTGTCAGCTGTTTGTCATCAACCTCAGACGGGGCGGCCATCATTAAGTCCTCGGCCTTACCGTTCATCGGAAACAGAATAATCTCACGAATATTTGGCTCATTGGCAATCAACATAACAATCCGGTCAATCCCCGGTGCAATCCCACCATGCGGCGGCGCGCCAAAACGGAACGCATTAATCATGCCGGGGAATTTATTATCCACTACTTCGGGGCCATAACCGGCAATTTCAAAAGCGCGATACATTACTTCGGGCAAATGGTTCCGGATAGCACCGGATGATAGCTCAATCCCATTACAAACCAGATCATATTGCCATGCCTTGATATCCAGCGGGTTCATGGTGTTTAGAGCTTCCAGCCCGCCTTGTGGCATGGAAAACGGGTTATGGGAAAACGCTATTTCGCCAGTGAGCTTGTCTTTTTCGAACATCGGGAAATCAACGATCCAGCAAAAATGATAGCCATCGGCAATCAGCTCTTTTTCCTGACCAATTCGTACCCGTGCTTTACCGGCAAGCGCCGCGGCATCTTCTTCGGTAGAACAGGCAAAGAACAGCGCATCACCATCGGCAAGCCCCATCTGATCACGCAAAGCCATAGCCGCGTCATCACCTAGCGCTTTGGCGACCGGGCCGCGGGCTTCACCTTCGCCGTAAATAATATATCCCATGCCCGGCGCGCCTTCGCCTTGCGCCCAGCTGTTCATTTTATCAGCAAAAGCACGGCTACCACATCCAGGCCCCGGAACAGCGCGAACAACAGACCCGCTGGCCACGGCCTTGGCAAATATACTGAAACCGGAATCACGGAAATGTTCAGTCACATCCTGAATTTCAAGCGAAATTCGCAGATCAGGTTTGTCTGTTCCATATTTCAACATGGATTCGGCAAAGCTGATGCGCGTAAACGGCGCTTTGATATCTTGATCCGTAAACTCATCAAACACGCCGGCAATAACCGGTTCCACCGCTGCAAACACATCATCCTGTTCAACAAAGCTCATTTCCAGATCAAGTTGATAAAACTCCCCGGGGCTTCGGTCAGCGCGGCTGTCTTCATCGCGGAAACATGGCGCGATTTGAAAATACCGGTCAAAACCGGATACCATAATCAGCTGTTTGAATTGTTGCGGTGCTTGCGGCAGAGCATAGAATTTGCCCGGATGCAGCCGTGATGCGACCAGAAAATCCCGCGCACCTTCGGGAGAAGACGCGGTCAGGATAGGCGTTTGAAATTCCATAAATCCCTGATCAACCATCCGGCGGCGGATAGATTGGATGATCTGTGCCCGCAAAAGAATATTCTGATGCGGCCGCTGGCGCCGCAAATCCAGATAACGATAACGCAGGCGGGTTTCTTCACCAGCATCTTCGTCAGAGTTCACCTGAAGCGGGAGAACATCGGCATGGGATAGCACTTCAAACTGCTCAATCCTTACCTCAATCTCACCGGTTGGCAGATTACGGTTGATGGTATCATCTATGCGTTTAACTACCGTGCCTTTGATGCGTACCACCGATTCGACGCGGGTATGCTCAACTTGCGCAAAACTGGCATCTGAACTATCGGCTACACATTGGGTAATGCCATAATGATCCCGCAGATCAACAAACAGAAGCTGACCATGATCACGCTTTCGGTTAATCCATCCGGATAACATGACTGTTGATCCGACATCAGCACTGGTTAAGGCTTGGCAGGTATGTGTGCGGTAGGCGTTCATCTCAAATCTCCGCTTGCGGCAGTTAGGCTTTTCGCCTCTTATCTATCTTGAGGACGGCAAGTCATGCAAGTGATTTTGTATGAAAACATACATTAGCCTGCTTCGGGCGCATCATTTCAGCGCCATCATATCGCATGTGGCGCGTCTATGATTTGCGGCGGCGGCGGCGTTGAGTGCTGGCCGTGCTGGCAGATGATGGTTGTTCAGGAATATTTTTCCATGGCTTGCCTAGTTCCGATTCCAGTCTGGCCGCATCAACCGCCGGTCGGTCGCCATCAATGGCTTGATCAAGCGCTTGCCGCATGGCACGGATATGGTCAGGACTTGTCCCGCAACAACCGCCAATAATCTGAACGCCGGCATCACGAGCCAGAACTGCATATTTAGCCATTAATTCCGGTGTGCCGTGGTAATGAATTTTACCTTCAACATATTCTGGGATGCCGCAATTGCCTTTGGCGATCCGCATCACGCCATCCGCTGGATGCATAGCCGTCACCGAATGCATCAGCTCAGCTGGCCCTATGCCACAATTTGCGCCAACTGCAACAACGCCCTTTTCGCTGATCTGTTTGGCAAAATCTGCTGGATCAACGCCCATCATGGACTTGCCTGCCGTGTCAAAAGTCATAGTTGCGGCAACTGGCAATCCTGTTTTCTTGGCAGCTTCCAATGCGGCAAAAACTTCTTCAAAAGCAGAAATGGTTTCAATCCAGAGCATATCAACACCGCCTTCGGCTAATGCTTCGGCCTGTTCGGTAAATGCTGCCACTGCCGCATCATGGGTAAGCATACCCAAGGGGGTAAATAGCTCACCTGTTGGGCCGATTGATCCGGCAACCGCAATTTCTCTGCCAGTGGCAGCATGATAGTTATCAGCACATTCACGCGCTAATCTGGCGGCGGCTATATTTAATGTCCTGACCTGATCTTCGGCCTGATGAAGTTTTAATCTGTGGGTGGTTCCCCCAAAAGTATTTGTCAGAATGACATCTGATCCAGCCTCGATAAACCGCTGATGCAAGCCTGATACATGTTCCGGTTTTTCCAGTGACCATAATTCGGGGGGATAGCCTGTTTCCAGCCCAAGTTGAAAATAATTTGTTCCCGTTGCTCCATCGGCAAGGATAAAGCCCTGTTTTTGCAAGATGCGATCTAGAATAAACATGCCTGTTCTCCTGTCTAGGCACGGCTCCGTCGTCTTGTGCGGCGACTTCTGCCGGTGATTTCTGTTTGCCGATCATGTAATGCACTGATCAGCGTTCTTTGCTCATCGGTGCTCATGCTACGCCATGATGCGATTTCTGCACGCGTGCGATAGCACCCCGTACATAACTCGCTGGCCGGATCAATTTGACAAATACTAATACACGGAGAAGGAAGTTGATCCATTGTCATGCCATGCTCAATTCAACGCTGAAATTACGATGATCTTTTGAGATTATTGCATTAAGCGGCGTTAACCTCGTCAACCGTATTTGATACAGCAAGCGCCAGACTGTCAATCATTTCTGATATGTCGGCTGACTTACCCGCAACAACAATATGATCACTGGCTAAAACATGGGTATCATTTTCCGGTGCAATATCTGCTAGCAGATCAAGCGACTTGGCCATATCTACCCCACCACCAACTAACAGGGACGGTGCTTTCTCACGAAGAAAGGCCGATATAATCCGCTTGGCATGGCTGTCTGATGATAAAGCTTTCAAATGCTGATCACCATCGGGAATAACCATGATATCATAATCAACGGCCAGCGTTTCGCGCCATACACCATCAACTGGATAGGATAGACCCCATTGCTCACCAGCCCAGCCATTAATCAGGCCATTTTCTTTTGAAACCATCTTTGCTTTGACGCCTGCAGCATTTAATTGTTTTTGCAAATTGATCAAAACGTTTTCGCTGAAACCATGTGAAACAAGGATAGCAGCAGTTTTTCCTGCTAGCGCGGAAAGGGACATTCAATAACTCCATCTATTATGTTTTAGCGCGGGAGAGGGTTCATACCTCAATCCTGCGACTATGTCTGATTGCTTTATATAGGTTTGTTTATACAAAATATCAATAGCCTGTTCTTTAGTTATATGATCCTGCCGCAGGACAGGCTCTGCTTTTTTCTTTTACAGATGATGCCAGAGGATCAAGACTGAAAGAAAAAAATAAATTAGAAAATACTAATGCACCTAATCAGCTTATATCCGGCAAGGCGGATTTATCATGTTATCCTTGCAGTATTTTTACCTCTGCTGGTTGGGTGCGGGGGCGGGAATGGTACATTCGTTTCCGCCCCTCCTCCTGCGGGGGTTAATCTGACTGATCTGACTAACGCGACCCAGTTACAGGTTGATCAGCTTTTTGCCAAAATTAATGGCGATGGCAAAAAATGGATTACGGTGATGGATACCGATAGTCTCAATCTAAAACTGGATGGTCATGTGGATGATGCCACTATCGGCGCGGTATTGCGCAAATTGCCGCCGGTATCGGATGCCGGTTCTGATGCTGTTACCAACCGGTTTTCACGTTTTGGTACCATATCAACACCTCTTGACGGTCACGCGGATATAGCGACACGGCTGGTCGTCGGGGGACATCAGACATCTGCCCTGCCTGACCATGATATCACCTATGATATCAATTCATTATGGAATTGTGTTGCTTGTGATGGGGCATTTGACACGCGCACCGGAAAAGCCACAGGCGCCTTGCATCTGACATCGGATAATTATCATGCTTCGCTTAATCTGGCCGGTGATGGTTTATCACTGACCGCACCCATGGTGCTGGATGATCAGGTCAATTTTCAAACTAATGGTGATATGCAGCTCATATTTGATGGCGTTGAACAACAACTGGATCGTCAATTTGTCACTGGCACCCTGTTCGGTGCTGATGCCAGCGAAGCCGGTCTGGTTATCGGGCTGGAAACCCGGCAGGGGGCATTATTCAGCATTATGGCACTTGGCCAGATGCCAAATCAAATTCACGGCCAGATTCACAGCCCATAAGATCAAAAGCTCATTGTAAACCGGCGTCTAAATACCTAATGAACCATAGCTTTTTACCACACGTTCAACAGCAATTTTCATAGCCGCCACCCGCATATCCTTAACATCCGGATTAGTGTTCCATTCATGGCTGATATGTTTATAGGCTTCACGCATGGTGTCTTCCAGTCCTGACCGCACCAAAGTCAATTCTGTTGATCCGGTTAGAGCCTGTTCGCGGAATGTATCAGGGAACGGTTTTCCTGTTAGCATTTCAACACCATTAATGATCGCACTAAAATGATCATGATTTTCGCGTCTTTGCATCCGGCCAAAACGGATATGGCTCAGATTTTTAATCCACTCAAAATAACTGACCGTGACTCCGCCAGCATTGGCATAGAGATCAGGAATAATAACAATGCCTTTTTCGTTCAAAATGGGGTCAGCCGCTGATGTGATAGGGCCGTTTGCCGCCTCAATAATCAGCGGCGTTTTTATCCGGCTGGCATTGTCTTCGGTGATGACCATTTCCATGGCCGCCGGGATCAGGATATCAGCATCCTGTTCCAGCATTTCAAGCCCGCTGGCCACAAATCCGTCATAGCTTTCGGCGGTACCATGCGCGTTCATATGATCTTTGAGCGCACGAATATTGATGCCATCCGGATTTATTATCGCACCGCCACGTTCCAGAACATGGGTAATGATTGCCCCGTCTTCTTCGGATAAAAACAATGCCGCGTGATAACCCACATTGCCTAACCCCTGAACAATCACACGCTTGTCTTTTAACCCCGGCGCAAGTCCGGTTTTTTTAACATCTGCCGGATGATCAAAAAAGGCGCGTAAGGCATATTGAACGCCGCGCCCCGTGGCCTCAACCCGTCCCTGAATACCGCCCTTGCCCACCGGTTTACCCGTCACACATGCCCAGGCGTTAATTTCAACTGAATTCAGACGGCGATATTCATCTGCCATCCATGCCATTTCGCGCTCACCTGTTCCCATATCAGGTGCCGGAACATTCTGTGATGGGCTGATCAGATCACGTTTAGCCAGTTCTTGGGTAAACCGCCGGGTAATGCGTTCCAGTTCCTGTTCTGTCCAGTCACGCGGGTTGATATGAAGCCCGCCTTTTGAGCCGCCAAACGGTACCTCAACCAATGCACATTTGAATGTCATCAGCGTGGCTAATGCTTCTACTTCTTCCAGAGAAACATCAAGACTATATCTGATGCCGCCTTTGACCGGTTCGAAATGTTCACTATGAACACAGCGATAGCCGGTGAATGTTTGCATGGCACCGCGCAACCTAACCCCGAAACGGACAATATAGGAGGCGTTTGTTACTTTGATTTTTTCGGATAACCCCGGTGCCATTTCTACAAGACTAGCGGCTTTATTATAGACGTCTTCTACTGACTTAAGAAAAACATTGCTCATCACAACCCACCTAATGTTCCTATTAAAAATATTTGAAAAATATAGCACATATTGACCATTGCCTAATGCATAAATAAGCGTATGGTATAAATATTAAAGTTTAAAAGAAGCATATTAAAATGGCGTTTCGTCCACCCATTCGCATCGCTTCAGGCGGAAGCCCTAGCGGTAATACGCTTGGGATTATTTATGGCATGAACAGCGCATCAATGGCTGTATTGGGATCATTGATATCGCTAGTCGGGCTTAATATTCTTGATAATAGCACCGTGGCTTTATCGCTCAGCCTTTTTCTTTCGGCGCTGATTTCTTTACCCATTGTTCTTTATACTGGCAGTCTGATTAATCTGCTGACGCGAAAATATGTTTTCACCATTGGCGTTTTTATTGCGCTTTCCGGTAATCTGATGTTTATGCTGGATACGCCAATGGCTTTTGTGCTGGCTAATGCCTGCCGGATGGCCGGTGGTGGTTTGATGTTCATGTGTATATCCCTATACACCATGGATTTTACCCCCCGCAAACAACTCGCCAGAGCAGAAAGCAGAAAGTTTCTTTTTGCCGGCATTTCATGGCTAATATTTCCATTTGTCGGAACATGGATGTGGGTCAATGTTGATCATAAGGCGCCTTTTTTATTATCTATCACGTTGATTTCCATCCTGATTGTTATCTTCTGGTGGTTACGCATTTCAGAAGCCCAGAATATTAAACCACCAAAATCCGGCAATCTGGATTTCATCAAGAATGTGCGTACTTATTTTGGCAATCCACATATGCGCGTGGCGTATCTGATTGCCGTGGCGCGGTCATCTTCGTGGGTGGTATTTTTTACCTATGGCCCCATTTATTTGCGTGACGCTGGCATATCGACACAATGGATCGGATTATTTATGGGCGGCATCATGGCCGTGCTTTTACTATCTAGCCGGTTTGCCGCTATTGCCCAGTATATCGGTATTCGCAAAACCATATTACTAAGCTTTTCCATGGCAGGCATCAGCATGATTACACTTGGCTTATTGCCTGAACCAACAATATGGGGATTGTTGCTTTTGCTTCTGGCATCACTTGGTTTTGACATGCTTGATATTATCGGCAATATCCCGTTTATGCGGATGGTCACACCCAAAGTCCGGGTCGAAATGACCAGCGTATTTTCCACATGGCGGGAAATGTCTTTTGTGGTTACCCCGGGGCTTTCTGCATTTATTTTGATATTTACGGATATTAGCGGATTGTTTCTGGTGCTGGGAATCGTGCTAGTTATAGCCGGATTGTTGAGCCGTACCATGCCTATCCGGGTCGATTAAACTGTCTTAAATCTATGCCGGTTCAGTCAAAGCATCGGTTCGTGCGCCAGCATTGGTCGCAATAATGCCAGCAAAAACAATCATGATAATGCCATAAATATCACGCATCAATAAACTCTGTTCCAGAAATACCCATGCTGCTAATCCGGCAAAAATCAGGAACGCATATTCATAAACATTAATATAAGTCGGATCACCAATCTGATAGGCGCGTGTCATAAACCACATGGCAATCGTGGAAAAAAAGGCCTGTATAAACACCAATCCCAGAACATTCCATGTCAGAGGCGCCCAGCCAGTAGTAATAAATGCCGTCATCTGGCCACTAGGTTCCACCGGATAAAACGTTAAAGCCAGAGAAGCAACAGCACCGCCAATTCCCAAAAAGGCAAACCCCATACCTGATACCAGAATAGGGCTTTCCTTATCGCAATAGCGCTTTGTCATGATATTGCTTAGCGCCAGAAAAGCGCCGCCACATACCGGCAGAATATTCATCCAGGAAAATGTTGCCCCATTCGGGTTAAGAATAATCAGCACACCGATAGACCCCACAACCACGGCGCTAATTCTGCGCCAGCCAATATGCTGACCAAAAAACACCCGTGAGAATATCAATACAAAAATCGGGCATGTAAATATTCCGGCACCTGTCACCGCCATCGGCAAAAAAGACAGTGACGAAAAATAAAGCAGCATCGAAATCATAAAACACAAATTACGGATAATCATTGCCCAGGGACGATAAATCGTCAGATCAGACTTCATTACCCACGCCGCCATTAAAATCAGCGGCACAGCAATCAGGCTCCTGAGAAAATGAAACTGGCCAACACCAATATCGTCTTCCAGCACCACAACAAGCGTATCATTAGGGCCAATGATAAACATGGCCAGAAGAATATATAACCCGCCCCAGATTTCACCTGACCATGATTTCATTGGTTAGTCCTGCTCAAATTCAAGCCGGATGGCATCGGTATGCTGACCCAGATCAGGAACATCGGTTGCGGCATATATCTGGCCATCAACCAGCGCGCCGGGAGTCATAATTTCCATTTCACCTTCGGATGTCCGGATCGTCATCAGCCGGATTTGCGGGTGATTGATTAAATCATCCATATCGCTCAACCGGCCAAAGGCAATGTCTGCCTCTGTCATGATATGTGCCATATCATCACGGCTATGTTTTGCAAAAACGGCAATGATGCGGGCATCCAGCGCGGCGCGATTTGCAACACGATTAGTGTTTCCGGCAAATTGGTCTTCTTTTGCCATGTCAGCATCGCCTAGCACATCGGTGCAGAATTTTACCCATTCCCGTTCGTTCTGAATAGAAAATAAAATCATGCCGCCATCGCCACATGTATACACCCCATAAGGCGCAATAGTCGGGTGATGCAGACCCGGCCGGGTTAACTTGCGGCCGCCATGTCTGGATTGAATGTAAGGAACATTCATCCAGTCAGCGAGCGCATGGAATAAGGATACTTCAATATGTCTGCCTTTACCGGTTGTGGCGCGGCCAATCAAAGCTTGCAGGATCGCCTGATACGCTGTCATGCCGGCGCCGATATCACAAATGGAAACACCAACACGGCCAGCGGCTTCTGCTGATCCGGTTAGATTGGCTAGCCCGACTTCTGCTTGAACTAGCAAATCATAGGCTTTCATCTGGCTAAAAGGGCCGGTTTCGCCATAGCCGCTGATCGAACATGTAATTAGCGCCGGATATTCCGCGCGTAAATCATGAACATCCAGCCCCAGTCTTGCCACGGCACCGGGCATCAAATTCTGAATAAAGATATCGGCCTGACCAATCATGGATTTGACCAGCGCCAGATCATCAGAATCTTTCAAATTGAGTGCAACCGATTCTTTGCCGCGATTAAGCCAGACAAAATAGGAACTCGACCCCTTGGCATCCTTATCATAGCCGCGGCCAAAGTCACCTTCGGGGCGTTCAATTTTTATAACTCTTGCGCCAGCATCAGCCAGCTTGCCAGATGCATATGGCGCGGCAACAGCCTGTTCAATAGTAACTACGGTTATGCCGTTCAAATCGCTGGCAGTCATCATATATTTTCCCAATAAAAAGCCCTGATAATGGCGTTATCCTATCGCAAGCCATATCAGA
>JABIWM010000195.1 GCA_018701255.1 Alphaproteobacteria bacterium
AATAGGGCATCCTGATCTGATAATTGTTGTTCCGGTATCATGACCTTGGTTGTCATAACTACATCTTTAAGTGGTGTTTCTATGAATAGGGCATCCTGATCTGATAATTGTTGTTCCGGCATCATGACCTGGGTTGTTATAACCACATCTTTATGTGGTGTTTCTGAGAATACAACATCCTGATTTGATAATGGTTGTTCTGGCATCATTACCTGGGTAGACATGATTTTATCTTTAATTGGTATTTGTGCTGATGGCATAGCCAATACTTCGCTTTCAGCATCGCCAAGCAGATTTGAAATCACGGGTAACAATTCTGTTTTTGTTGTGTCATGCAAAAACGGCTTGAGGCTATCATCTGACATGATCTGATTAGCCATAGTTTCGGCCTGCATTTCCACATCAATCACGGCATGCCCTGTATCACCGGTATCACTTGTGCCAAGGGCATCCCATTCGGCAACGGCCACCATGATGGCATCAAATATGGCCATGGCACCATCGACCGATGGGGTGTTTGGATTGGCAACGCCCTCAAGCAAGGTTCCGCCATTAGGCGTATGTGAGCTTATCATAGTCATTACAGTTACTATCCATATTCATCATGTCATATGGGCAGTTGTGCAAGAATAATGCCAAAGATGTGATGCGATCCGGCCATCGGTTTCTCTAGTTATTCGGGCGTGTATTCGGGCGCGGCACGTCATTCGCGGCTTTTTCCTGATGTTCTTCTTTTTTGTTCTGGCGATATTGGCGGGATTTTTCTTCGGCGCGATTTTGCCGACTTAATGCGGTGCCTAATGTCAGTCTTTCTTCGCTGATTTCTTCTTCCAGAAAACCTTTGCGTTGCTCAATGACTTTCAGCTGTTCATGAATTTTGCTGCTATAATGCTGAGCGGAGCGCAATGACATCATGGATGTAATCCCCGGATTAGGCTGGGTTTCATCAGCCATCTGGGTTAATTTTTCGCCGATATTGCTAATTTTCTGATGTTCATCATCCAGCGTGCGTATGGTTTCTGCTCGTGCCATCACGGTCATTTTTTCGCGGAGAGCAAGGCGCTGGAATATATCGCGTGGTTTACTCATGATCCTATTTCGGCATCAGCGCCGAAAGACCTTCTATGCTGGTTGGAATATTGGCTTTTTCGGTTTCCTGTTGCTGGATATAGGCCATCATCGCTGGCCATAGCTGAACCGCACGATCAAGCTCGGCATCCTGTCCTTGGCGGTATCCACCCATCAGGATCAAATCACGATTTTCAAGGAATAGCGCGACCAGCCGTTTGAACTGTCTGGCTTCGGATTGGTGCTTCTCGCTAGTGATCTCATTCATGACACGGCTGACCGATAATGATACATCAATGGCCGGATAAACCCCCATCTGCGCCTGTGCCCGTGACAGCACAATATGCCCGTCCAGAATGGCTCGCGATGTATCCACCACCGGATCATTCTGATCATCACCATCTGCCAGCACCGTATAAAATGCCGTGATTGATCCGGCGTTACCTGTTCCGGCACCGGTGCGTTCAATTAAGCGCGGCAATAGCGATACGACCGATGCGGGATAGCCTTTTGATGTGGGCTGCTCACCCAGTGATAATCCGATTTCGCGCTGGGCATGTGCTACCCGGGTAAGCGAATCCATAATCAGCAGAACATTTTTCCCCTTATCCCGATAATATTCGGCAATCGCGGTTGCCCGTTCGGCGCCGCGTATCCGCAATAATGGTGATCGGTCGGCTGGGACGGCTACGACTGTTGTTCTGGCGCGGGTTTCGTCATTCAGAACGCTGTTAACAAAACTGCCAACTTCACGTCCGCGCTCACCAATCAGACCAATGACCACCACATCAGCATCGGTAAACCGGCTCATCATGGATAACAGAACAGATTTACCAACGCCTGAACCAGCAATAATGCCAATGCGCTGACCTTGTCCAACCGTAAGCAGACCATTAATCGCCTTGATCCCGACATCAAGCGGTTTTGTAATCGGGTTACGTTTTAGGGGATTAAGCGGTTTTCCGGCTAATGGCCATTGATCATCCAGACCATGAAGCGGCAGATCATCCAGCGGTGCGCCCAGAGCATCAGTAACCCGTCCAAGTAAATGATCCCCAACAGGAATATGATGGCCAGTATTAATCAGCCTGACCATCGCGCCATCACAGATTTTGGCATCGTGATCAAGCATGGCAAGCATATTGCGTCCCTGATTAAAACCAATAATTTCTGCCATGGCGGCCGTGCCGGTAATGGTATCAATTTCACATAATGACCCGATAGGCGCAGGAAATCCGTCACATTCAATAAACTGCCCATCAAAGCGGCAAACACGGCCATAAAGCGAAGGCGCTTTTGCGGTGGGGAGCTGATCCAGACTATTCAGAACGCGGCTGGCAAGACTATTCATGATCGGCATCCTTTATTTCCGGTTCATCCTTGGCTTCGGTTCCGGTTGGTCTTTCGGTTTTAGCTATGGGTTGTTTTTTTGGTTTATCAGATGCCGGTGCCGGTTTGCCCGACCGGTCATCAATCAAATCCATGACGCCGATAGAACCTACATCAACCCGCGCATCACCGCGTTTCATGTGTTCATCCGCGTGTAAGCTGATCTGACGCGGGACTAGTTGTTTTTCCAGTTGAGGTTTTATGGCGGCCAGATCATCCGGATGCAGATGGATCACCGGGTCTTCGATACGGTTGCGGATACGGCTAACCATGCTGGCTACTTTATCGGTAAAAGCCGCTGGATGTGCGTCAATTTCCATGCCTGCCCGCTCGCTTGCCAGTTGATTGATAGCACCGAACATGGCGGCTTCCAGCTTGGCCAGATCAATGCTTTCTTCTTTGGCAATGGCATCGGTAACAGCAGCAAAACTAGCAATAGCGCTGATCATATTTTCATCCATTTCGGCCAGTGCCGCCGCTTTACCATCGGCTAACCCGCGATCATATTCGGCAGGATTATCAGCAGGAGCCGTATCTTGGGGCGCTGTATTCTGGGACGCTGTATTCTGGGGCGCTGTATTCTGGGGAGCTGGGGTTAATGTGGTTTTAAAGCCGTCACTGTCTGATGCCACTGCTGTTTCCGTTTCAGCCGCATCTGAGGCAAGCGGATCAGCGGGCTCATCCGGGTTTTGTTGCGCCGCATCAGATAGGATCATATCAGCTTCCGGTGCGTCCGGAACGTCTGGCGCATCCGGTAACTGGTCATCAATCGGCGCATCCGGCTGATCATCAACTGGGCTATCAACCGGATCATTAACCGGGTTATCTGTAACGGGATTATCTGTCAGGGTATCCGGCTGTTCTGGTGTTTCAGCAGGTGGGTCTATTTTTGTTTTTTCTTTTGCCGCAAGCATATTGCTTTCAGCAATATCCCTTATTGTTCGTGACTTAAACTCGGCTTTAGGTTTGGTGAACTGATCACCGGTTTTGATATAGCCTTTTTCATTTGCTGTCCGTACACGATGCAAAATATCGGAAACGTCAATCTGCTGATTGTTTTCGATTTCCTGTTCTGGATATTTTTGTGGTGCGGTTGTCATAACTGGCTATCTCAAAATCTATTCTGATTAAACAAAGTCATCACCGCCACGGCCAGCTAGGACGATAGAACCTTCATCCGACAAGCGTCGCGCAACGTTAATAATACGTTTTTGTGCTTCTTGAACTTCTGTCAGGCGGACAGGCCCCAGTGCTTCCATTTCATCTTGCAGATTGGCCGCTGCCCTTGACGACATACACGTAAACAGCTTATCACGAAGCGGTTCATCTGCGCCTTTGAGCGCAAGCACCAAGTCTTCAGTATCAACTGATCGTAACAATGTTTGAAGTGATTTATCATCAGACATTACAAGGTTATCAAATATAAACATGCTTTCCTGAATAGCAACCATAAGGTTTTTATCATCCTTAGCCAGCGTTTTCATGATGCGTGCTTCCATAGCCTGCTTGGTAAAGTTCATAATCTTAGCAGCTGCTTGAACCCCACCAACCTGTGAGGCACGTAGATTGGTATTGGTTGCAAATTTTTTCTGCATCACCGATTCAAGCTCCTTAAGTGCATCTGGTTGAACGGTTTCCAATGTTGCGATACGACCAACAACTTCAGGCTGGATTTCTTCTGGCAAAAGTCCAAGCACATCAGCCCCAACACCAAAATCAAGATAAGAGACTATCAGTGCAATAATCTGCGGGTGCTCATCAACAATTAGTTCGGCAATAGATTTAGAATCCATCCAGTCTAAAATTTCAATCGGCTGTTGGCTACTTGACGGTGTGATTCGGCTAAGAACAGATTGCGCTTTATCTTCTCCTAATGCTTTGTTGAGAACATTTTTGATATAATTTCCGGCACCAAGACCAAGGCTGGTTTGCTCTTTGATAATGGCAAGGAATTCATCAAGAACGAGATTGACCGTATCCTGATCAAGCCCTTGTACCGAATACATGGCTCGCCCCAGATGCTGAACCTCACGCGGGTTTAGATTGCGCAAAATCTCGGATGCTTCATCTTCACCTAATAGCATCATAA
>JABIWM010000196.1 GCA_018701255.1 Alphaproteobacteria bacterium
CATCAATCAACCGTGTTTCTTTTGGGGGAGATATTGTGGCGTTTAATGTATACATCCCAAGATAATTGAGAACGCCATAAACCCCGCTTAACCCTGTGGCAACAGAGGCTGACGAAAGACTCCCCATGCCGCCAAGCTCACAAGACAAAAAGCGTGTGGCCTGCTGATAAGCCGCCGTATCAAAATCACCGCCTGTTCCATCTATGTTTTGCAGCATGGTGAAATCAGCCCCGAAAGCATCTGCTAATGTGAGATTGGCCTGATTTAAATCATCATCCGCCCCCCAGCAAAGATATCCGCAATCGATATATTTTGTTGCTGTTCCGCCAGAATGAAAGTCCAGAATGACATCTGCCATTGGTATCAGATGCTGATTAACAAAACCGGCGATGGCGGCGGTTGGCCCGTTATCCGGATGCCCCGGAAAACAGCGGTTCATGTTACCATTATCCAGCGGTGATACGCGGGTTCGCGCACGCACCGCCGGAAGGTTAAGCGCCGGCAACAGAATAATCCGGCCGGACAGATGTTCCGGTGATATATCCTGCATGATGCGATTGCAAATAACCTGCCCCTCATATTCATCGCCATGATTTCCTGCCGTCATCAAAAGCGTTGGGCCGGGCTTGCCCGATATGATGCCAACTGGCAGACGGATTAGGCTAAAGGCATGTCGATCATCAGAATGATTCAGATCAATAAAACCTCTTCGTTTGCCGGTACTATCAAAATCAAAATGGCTACTAACAGGGCCGTATTTTAGCATCGTTTGTGTTCCTTACCATGTTCCTTACCATGTTCAGTTAACAAGGAATTTCTGTTTTACGTTTAGCTACATATGCTTCGAGTTCGTCTTCGATAGCCGGATCAATGGGCGGCTTTTCATAGTCCCGCAGCAATTGTTTCCAAATCGCATGTGCGCGTTGCGTGGCGGTTTTTTCACCATCCTCATGCCAGGATTCAAAATTACGCCAATCAGACAGAATAGGGCGGTAAAAAGCATCTTCGTAACGTTCCAGTGTATGTGATGTTCCAAAGAAATGTCCGGCTGGGCCGACTTCTGCTATGGCATCTAATCCTAGCGTGGTTTCGCTTAAATCTAACGGTTCCAGAACAGCCGCCTGCATTTGCAACAGCTCTGCATCTAGGATCAGTTTTTCAAATGAACAGGTCAAACCACCTTCGAGCCAGCCGCCGGCATGCATCATGACATTCACATGCCCATTTATGCAGGCATTGATAGACATATCGCTTTCATAGGCCGCCTGAGCATCTACCACGGCAGACGCGGTTGTGTTCGATGACCGGATTGGCAACCCGTATCGGCGTGCCATCTGTGCCGAAACCAGTACGGATTTGGCATATTCCGGTGTTCCGAACGCGGGCGAACCTGTCCGCATATCTACATTGGATGTAAAATGACCGTAAAAAACTGGCGCTCCACGCGCGGCGGCTTGCCCCAGAACAATTCCGGCCAGCGCTTCTGCGTTTTGCTGTACCAGTGAGCCGCCAATGGTCACCGGACTCATTGCGCCGGCAAGGGTAAATGGCGTGACATGAATAGGTTGCCCCGCGCGGGCAAACTCTATCAACCCTTCGGCCTGACTATCGTCCAGCAATAATGGTGAATTGGTGTTAATACCGCCAATAATTCCGGGCTTTTCTCGTAATCCTGCATCATCTGTCTGTAAAGCTATCTTGGCCATTTCGATACAGTCACGCGCCCGTTCAGCCGAATTAAGCCAGCATGGTTGCCAGCCTTTATCCGTAAGCGTTGTTTGTGCCAGCATCATGTCCAGATGCCGTGTTTCTGGCGGCAAATCCATTGGCTCACATCCTGAACCTCCTTCGTGGTGAAAGATATTCAGCATGCCAGCCAGCTTAACAAAGTTCCGCATATCTTCTCTGGTGCCTTGCCGCCGCCCTTGATCAATGTCAGAAACAAAAGACGGGCCGCAAACTGTGGCAAAGATCATTGCGTTTTTTCCCACCGTGAGGGTTTTATCCGGATTGCGGGCATGGATGGTAAACTCAGACGGGATGCCAATCAGCATGTCTTCTACCATGCCCGGATCAAAACGAACCCTTGCCGTGTCATGGTCAATATCTGCTCCGGCTTCGTGAAGCAATTTGCGCGCAATTTTACTATCAACCTTAATTCCGACATCCCGCAGAATATTCAGGCTGGCATGGTGAATGACCTCAACCTGATCAGATGAAATGGGCTCCAATGGCGCCATCGGGTTTTTCACAGCGGCAAATGGCGGTTGCACAAATCCGGTTTCACGAGAACCACGAGATGTAGGCCTTAAACGACGACGGGACATAAATACTCCTCTTTAGATACGCATTTTTTGACCAGCCGGATCATACATTGCTTCGGTTTGTAAGATGGCAGGATACAGGTTTCCCAAAATTTCAACAGCATAACGGCCGTGTTCTTTATATGCATCAACTGGCACATAACCCAGCGCAATATGTTGATCAACAACAGGCCCCCATCCGCCTGAGGACACATATCCAACAGGTGCGCCATAAAGAAAAATGGCTTCATCGCCCCAAATGGCATTTTCACCGGCATCGACTGTCAGCGTAATCATCCGTTCACGCGGTGGCGGGTAATTCATCACCGCAGACCGGCCAATAAAATCGCCTTTATCGCATTTGACATGATTCATTAACCCACATTCATGGGCGTAATAATCTGACGTGATTTCCAGCCCCCATGCTGGATAGTTTTTTTCCAGACGAAGCATCATAAGCGTTCTTAATCCGCAAAGCGCCAAGCGCTGTTCTTCGTGTTCATTGGCGCGTAATTGATCAAATACCGCTGGTTGATCTGCCGGCGCCATATAAAGCTCATACCCTGTTTCACCGGTATATGACACCCGTAGCGCAATGACATTTTGTCCACCATGAAAGCGGATTTGTTTTGCATCAAGAAATCGAAATGCGTCTGAATCCATGGGCGCATCGGTTACTTGGGACATAATATTCTGGGCTTCTGGGCCGGCGATAGCCAACCCCGACAGCTGATCCGATATGTTTTCAACCACAACACCATCAGCGGGAAGATGCTGATTAAAATGCCGCATAAAGGCTAATTGCATCGCATAGGTGCCAATGACCAGAAAATGATCACCAAGATGTGAAATTGTAAAATCACCAATGACAAAACCATTATGCGATAGCATTGGTGATAAACATATCCGGCCGGGCTCAGGAAGCCGGTTTGCCATCAGATGATCAAGCCAAACCGCCGCATTGGAGCCAGATATTTTAAACTTCGCCATGTCAGAAAACTCAAACAGACCAGCGGTATGACGCAGCCGCTTGCCTTCTTCTGCTACTGGTTTCCACCAATTGGGCTGGCGATAAGTCAGACTATCCTCAGCGGCCATGCCTTTCGGTGCAAACCATGTGACATGTTCGCGGCCAAAACCGGTTCCGAACACGGCACCTGATTCCTGCAACTGATGATGAATAGGGGAAACCGCTTGTGGTCGCGCAACTGGAAAACTCTGATAGGGAAATATCTTTTCTGATCGGTTTTCATAAAAATAGCGCGTCATTTTCTCGGTATATGATGCTGTTGCAAAATCCCCAAATCTGGCAACATCCCAATGGAAAATATCAATATCCGGCTCACCGCCAATGATCCATTCTGCCAATACGCGACCAATTCCAGCGCCCTGATTAAACCCCGCCATTACGCCATTGGCGCAGAAATAGTTTTGTAAGGCCGGATGCGGGCCAATCAATGGCCCTAGATCAGGTGAAAAAATCATCGGGCCATTAATCACCCGCTTAATTCCAGCCTCGGCAAGACATGGCATGATTTGTATGGATTGTTCGATATTTTCTTCCATACAGGCCAGATTGTCCGGCAATAATTCATGGCCAAAATCAAGCGGTGTGCCATCCTTAGCCCAATGCCGCATCTGGTTTTCATATGCCCCCAGCAACATGCCTTTACCTTCTTGGCGGGCATAGCATCCGGTTTCGTTATCGTTAATTTGCGGTAATTCAAAATCCAGCTGTTCAATCAATGGGATATTTTCTGTCACCATATAGTGATGCTCAACCGGCATAAGCGGCAATTCAATTCCGGCCATCCGCGCGACTTCACGTCCCCATAATCCGGCGGCATTAACAACATATTCAGCTTGAATACACCCTTTATCTGTCATCACATCCCAGCCCCCATCTGGCCGTTGGGTGGTTGCCATGACAGGAGTATGGCGATGGATAGTGGCGCCAAGTTGTCGTGCGGCACCGGCAAAAGCATGAGTAGCTGAGGCCGGATCAACATGACCGCCTTCTTCTTCCCAGAATGCTCCGATCATGTGGGTCGTATCAAGCACCGGAGCTTTTTCTCTGACTTCTTCAAGCGAAATAAAATGTCCTTCAATGCCCAATCGCCGGCAAGCGCTTTGCATCATGGCATTGCTTTCAATCTCATCTTGAGTGCGGCAGATATTAATGCCGCCAGTAAAATGAAACCCACAAGGTTGTTGATAAGTGTTTTCCAGTTCACGATAAATCTGAAACGTGTAGCGGTGCATTTCAGCAGAAGCATTGGGGCGGACGACGGTGAATAATCCGCCTGCCGCATGCCAGCTTGAACCGGATGTTAGCTCTTGCCGTTCCAGTAATACAACATCCGTCCAGCCATTTTTGGCAAGATGGTAAAGAATGGAACAGCCAACAACGCCGCCGCCAATAACAACAACCCGTGCAGATGTATTCATCCAAAACTCCCTTCAGGCATTGAGAGCTTTAACAAGCGCTCGCCGTTCAACAATAGCTTCATCCAGCCAATCCGTTCGCATCTCAGGAATGGAATTAAGCAATAACTGGGTATAGTCATGACATGGTGGGGTCAGAACATCACGAACCGTTCCCTGTGACACGATACGCCCTAGTCGCATCACCGCGATGCGTTCGGCAATTTTAGCCACGGTAGCAATATCATGGGTGATAAACATATAGCTTAGGCCGAACTCATCTTGCAGATTTTCCAGCAGATCAAGAATTTGCTGGGCGACAACGGTATCCAGCGCTGAGGTGATCTCATCACAAATGATGATCTTTGGCTCGGCTGCCAATGCCCGCGCCAAATTAACTCTCTGGCGTTGTCCGCCTGATAATTCCGGTGGAAATCGCCATGCAAAATCTGTTGGCAGTTCAACACGTTCTAGCAATCGCGCGACTTCTTTAGTTGCTTCGGATTTGCTGAGCCCACGGTAGAACATCATTGGCCGACCCAGAATCTTGTTTATCCTTTGCCGTGGATTCAATGCCACATCCGCCATCTGGAACACAAACTGAATTTGGCGCAATTCATCAAGACTTCGCTGCTGAACATGTGGATTAAGTGGCTGGCCGTTCAAAAGCACATGACCTGATTTGGCGCTCATCAAGCCGGATATTAAACGGCCTAGCGTTGTTTTCCCTGATCCGGATTCGCCTATAATGCCTAATGTTTCACCAGCGTTTATTTTAAGGTTAATATCTTCAAGCACATTTTTCGCATCGCTGTTGCTGTAAGCCGCTGATACGGATTTTACTTCAATAATTGGCGGGGCTTCGGCTGATATGATTGATGGCGCATGAATATCATCCGGCATGACATTGGCGGCAGCCATTAGCGCCTTGGTATATTCATGGCTGGGATTAGAAATGATTTGTTCCGTATCGCCATATTCCACCATCTGACCATCTTTCAGAACAAGAATATGGTCGGCAATCTGCGCCACAAGTGACAGATCATGCGTGACATAAATTGCGGCTGTATTATTGTCGCTGATCAGTTTTTTAAATGAATACAGCACCTCAATCTGAGTGGTCACATCAAGGGCGGTTGTTGGTTCATCAAGGATCAATAGGCGAGGGTCGCTAATCATTGCCATCGCCGCCATCAATCGTTGTAATTGGCCGCCGGATACCTGATGGGGATATCGTTTGCCAATATTTTCCGGATCAGGAAGCTCAAGGCTTTTATATAGTTTAACGGCTTTGTCCAGAGCGTCTTTGCGGGTCATGCTGCCGGTGATGACAGGAATCTCAGTCACCTGGGCATCAATTCGCATGGCGCTATTGAATGACGCCGCCGCCGATTGTGCCACATAGGTTATATCACGTCCGCGTAATTCCTGAAGCTGGGGAACAGACAAATCCAGAACATTAACGCCATCCAGTTCAACAGAGCCTTTGGTAAGATAGCAACCGGGACGCGTATAGCCCATACAACCAAGTGAAATCGTTGTTTTCCCAGAACCGGATTCACCGATGAGCGCGATCACCTTACCCGGTTGAACATCAAAAGAAATATCATCAACAATTTTGGTTTCATTGTTTTTCCGGTCATAAACCGACACGTCAAGATGGCGGACTTTCAATAGCGGTTTAGTCACATCACACCTCATCTGGCAATTTTGTGCTGGATTGAAGCAATAGCCAATCAACAAAAATATTCATGGAAACAGCAATCAACGCGATCATAATTGCCGGATATAGGGTCGTATATTCGCCATATAGTAAAGCCTGCATATTTTCTTTTACCATTACTCCCAAATCAGATTGTGGCGGTTGCACCCCAAGTCCCAGAAAGGATAAGGCCGAGATAAAAAGAATGGTATATGTGAAGCGAATACCAAACTCAGCCGCCAATGGGATTAACGTATTTGGCAAGACTTCATGGAAAATGATCCACCATTTTTTTTCACCCCGAACAACGGCGGCTTCGACATAATCCATTACCATGACATTAACGGCTAAAGCGCGTGATACCCGATAGACACGCGTCAAATCAATCAGGGCAATGGTGAAAATCAACACAGTAAATGATGAACCCAGTGAATTGATAACGATCAATGCCAGCATTAATGATGGAAAGCTTAGCATGGCATCGTTAAACCGGCTCATCCAGCTGTCTATACGGCCGCCAGATACCGCCGCAAGAAACCCAAGCCCGACACCAGATAAAAAGGAAAGACATGATATTGTCAGCGCCAGAAAAAGCGTAATGCGAATCCCGTAAATCAAGCGCGACAGAACATCCCTCCCCAGATAGTCACTGCCTAACCACATTTCCGCAGAAGGTGGCATAAAGCTATCATTTGTAAGGATTTGCGCTTCATCATAAGGCGCAATCCATGGTGCAAATATGCCAATAATGAAAACAATAATGAGAAAGCCCAAGCAGATAGCCGCGCTAAATGTCATTTCAGACATCGTTGCGCGCCAGCGGCCAAACCATGTTTGTGATGGGTGGGTTTCGGGTGTCATTTTTTATACCTTACCCTTGGATTAGCCATAATAGAAAGAATATCGGCTAGAATATTAAGCAATACATAGAATGTGCAAAAGATCATGGCACAAGTCTGGACAATGGGAACGTCCCGATTGGTAACGCCTTCAACCATATAGCGGCCTAATCCCGGAAAATTGAAAAGCGTTTCAATAATGACAACGCCACTGATCAGATAGGCTAAATTCAATGCCACCACATTAATAATTGGCCCCAGAGCATTCGGCAAAGCATGACGAACCATCAAACGGCGGCGTGGCACTCCTTTGAGAATAGCCATTTCAATCGCCGGACTGGATAACACATTAAGTACCGCTGATCGCGTCATGCGAACCATATGCGCCAGAATAGTAAAGGTCAGGGCTGTCACAGGAAGAATAAGAATCCGTATCCAGTCAAAGACATCATAGCTGGGCCGGATAGAAGCAATGGCCGGAAGCCAGTGTAATTTTACCGCAAAGATTGTTACCAGAATAACCGCGACCATGAAGTCGGGAAAAGATATCAACGCCAATGATACCGACGTAATAGACCGATCCAGCCGTCCCCCCGGCTTGATTGATGCCAACAGCCCAAGTGTAATGGCTAGAGGAACAGCAACAAGCGCCGTGCATGATGCCAGAATGAATGTGTTGCTTGCCCTTCTGGAAACCTCAGTCCCTATATCGGCACCATTGGCTAAAGACGAGCCAAAATCGCCTGCCAGAAAGTTTGTCAGCCAAATCCAGTAGCGCAGATGCAAAGGTTCATTTAACCCTAACCGATCCCGAACCTGCTCAACAAGCTCAGGAGTTGCTCCTTGTCCCAATATGGCATAGGCAACATCGCCGGGCAGAATCTCAGTACCGAAAAAAACAAGTGCAGAAACAAAAAGTAATGTTCCAGCACCAAGCAGGAGTCGCCTTGCAAGAATTTCGAGCAAACTCATCTAACTTCCCTAAGCGATAAATGCATTCATTAAAATTAAGTAACTGTGATCACAGTTGCCATTAAACTTCAAGGGTTAATTTTTTAACCATTACCAATGTTTTATGACTTATCCCCTATGTATTATCGATGGCGCTGTAAATGGAAACGCCCCAATACGCGTCTTCTTCGACAAGCCGGCGAACCGTTTTTGCATCTCTGGCTCGCAATGCGTTAACGATACCGCTATGATCTGCTTTCCACGCATCTAAATCGACAAGTTCGGTGATGCCATGCGCCAGCCATGGGCCGGTTCGCAGATAGATGCCATCAATCATGGCTTGAAGCGCGGAATTGCTGGAAAGTGATGTGATATGACTATGAAACTGGTAATTCGTAAATAGAAAGCTTTTTGCGTCTTTGGCTTGCCAGTATTTGTTCATACCCACGATTAGTTTTTCCAGTAATTTAAAATCAGCTTTGGTGGCGTTTGCCGTTGCAATTTCGGCCGCCGCGCCCTCAAGGATAGAACGGACAAAAAACAAATCTGCCGCTTGCCCCGCTGTTAAATCAGGCACACGATAGGCTTTTTTAGCGGCGCTGATTAGCGCTTGCTCAATAGCTAGTTGTCGCAATGCTTCGCGCACCGGCATAGCTGAAACTTTATATTCCTCTGCCACTTTACGAATCGATAGCCCTTCGCCCGGCATAAGTTCACCAACAATCAGCTTTTTCTTTAATTCTAGATATATTTTATGCCCCAGACGTTCTTCTTGTATTTTATTGATATCCGCTATCTGGGTCATGAATTAACTCTCTGATCTTTCATTTAACAAAAGTTATAAGCTATTTTTGCCTTTTTTCAAATATTCATCAAAAGGATAGTTTTCGTTCATTATTGCATTATAAACTTGATTATCCAGCGTATCTGTGATCACAGTTATGTAATTAATATTTTAAATTTATATTTAAGGGGAGCATAGGACATGTCAGAATTCAAGAATGAACTCTTGCATAAGTATATAAGTGGCAAGATGAATCGCCGGCAATTTGTAACCACAATGGCAGCGGCGGGTATTTCCACTAGTGCCGTTAATGGAATGTTGGTTGGAAAAGCCCGCGCGGGATCACCTAAAAAAGGTGGCAAGCTTGTAATCGGTATTGAAGCGGCGCAAGCGCAAGATAGCATGGACCCGACAAAGTTTTACAGTACGGCAAACCTGATGATGGGTTACACGGTATATGATACGCTTGTTAACCGTGACAATGATCTGAAAGCAATGCCATGGCTTGCGACCTCTTGGGAATCAAACGCTGATGCAACGAAATGGGTGTTTAATCTTCGCAAGGGCGTAACATTCCACGATGGATCAGCCTTTGGTGCAGAAGACGTGATGCACACCATTGCGCGGATTAATCATCCTGACAGTGAGGCACCGGCGAAATCATATATCAGCCAGATTACCGAAGTTGAGAAGCTTGGTGATCATCAAATACGGTTCCACCTTGTTGGGCCAAATGCTGAATTTCCAATGATCATGTCTGATACCCGCATGCATATTGTCAAACGCGGCATGGAAGACTTTACTGGCACTCCTCCCGGCACTGGGCCTTTCAAAATCGTGGAATTCACCCCCGGTAGCCGTTATGTATTTGCGCGCAATGAAAACTATTGGGCAGATGATGGCCCTTATGTTGATGAGGTAGAATTCATTGGTATTGGTGATGTTACATCACGCATTAACGCGCTGATTGCTGGCGATATCAACATGATGCTGCAACTTGATCAAAAAGCAACCCGCCTGATTGATAATAGTGGGATCGGGTATGTCATTAATGCGCCTTCAGGTGCGTTCCTCAACCTTGCGCTGATGCTTGACCGGTCGCCAACTGACAATCATGACTTCCGCATGGCTATGAAGCATTCGATTGATCGGGAAGGCATTAAGAATAATGTTCTCAAAGGTCTGGGTAGTGTCGGTAATGATCACCCGATTGCCCCGATTGATCCCTATTATAATACGGATATAAAGCAACGCACATATGATCCGGATAAGGCACGCTATCATATCAAGAAAGCCGGACTGGAAAATACGTCTATTGATATCTACGGTTCAGACGTTGCGGGTTCTGGTGCTTTGGCAGCTGCACAGCATGTTCAGCAAAGTGCTAAAGCCGGTGGGGTTAATCTTAATGTTATTAATCCGCCAGCTGACAGTTTCTGGTCAAGCGTCTGGATACAGAAGCCAATGATCACATCCGGCTGGGACCCGCGTCCTGTTCCTGATCTGATTTTTGCAATAGCATTTTCTAAAGCATCCGGTTGGAACGAAACCATGTGGAATAATGACCGCTTTGAGAAGCTTCTTCTGGAAGCGCGGTCAACGCTTGATTTTGGAAAGCGTAAGGAAATGTATGGCGAAATGCAAAGTCTCCTTCATGATGATGGTGGCCATATTACGCTTGGTTTCCGTAACTTTGTTGATGCTGCGCGTGACGAAGTTCAGGGCGTAACCCCACATGGTTCAGGCCCACTTGGCTTCTATCAGGCGGCAAGAACAGCATGGATTGAAAGCTAATATCCTGACAATCAACACATCACTTTATCAAGATACAGCGCATTACAGTGCTGTATCTTTCCCAAGATAAGCATTATCAGATTTGAGTTTCACCAATGAAACCGAGTTTATCCAACACGTCTTCCCGTGCTTCTGCCAGTCGAACAAAAACCCGATCAAGAAATAGACCAGATAAACAGCGTCCTGTTGCGGCGCGTAAATCCCGTCTAAACCGGCTTGAAGTCATTGCGTCGGATCAAGCGGAACATATTATTGATGCCGTGTTTAACGTTCTTGCTACGGTTGGCATGATTGTAGAAGACGCTGAAGCCAGAGCAATGCTGATCAATGCCGGTTGCCAGAATAAGGATGACCGCATCCTGTATCCGCGAGATGTTGTGAGGCGAGTGTTAGAAACGGTGCCGCCCAAAATTGATTTTTTTAATCAGAATGGGGAACATTGTTTTTCCACAGATGATACCGTGCCCAGATTTGGCAGTGCCGTAAATTGTGTTCAGGTACTTGACCCCAGAAATGGCGAGTACCGGCCATGTCTATTAGCAGATATTGAAGATCACGGGCGGCTTCAAGAGGCATTGCCACATATAGATATCGCGGCATCACTTGGTTATCCGAGTGACATTGCCGCAGAAGAAGAGGCCATCGCAAGCGCAGACGCGCTCATGAATACGACATCAAAGCCCATTTTTTTCACCGGTCATGATGAACATGGTGTGCGTACCATATGGGAACATATGGGGGCGCGTGTTGGCGGTATTGCTAATCTGGCGGCAAAGCCGTTTGGACTTGATCTGGTAGGGCCGGTTTCTCCACTTAAGCTAGGTAGCGAGACGTGCCAGAGATTGCTTATGGGGGCTAGATGGCATCTGCCGGTTGTTTGCTATCCTGCCATATTCCCCGGCATGGCATGCCCATTGACGCTGGCTGGCTCAATCACGCAAGCCACCGTTGAATCACTGGCTGGCATTGTAATCAGTCAACTGGCGGCGCCGGGTGCGCCGGTGATGTCCGGATCATCTGTTATGCCGATGGATATGCGCCGGGCAGATATGGCTATTGGCTCACCCGAATATACATTAGCCGGTCTTGGGGCGGCAGATGTCTTTCTGTCATTGGGCATCCCCAGCTGGGTTGGTTCCGGATGCACCGATGCCCATGATATAGGCGCGCAGGCATTTGCGGAGGTTAATGCCAGTCTTCACGGTACCTGTCTTTCCGGAACAGCTCTTACGCATAATCTGGGGGTTTTATCCAGTGGAAGAACTGGATCAATGGAAATGCTGGTTGCCTGTAATGAAATGGCGGGAATGGCAAGCCAGTTCGGGGCAGGGATTGCGGTTACGGCGGACAGCATTGCCGAAGATGTTATAGCACGGGCATATGCCGATAATTCCTATCTGACAGACCCGCATACTCTGGCCAGGTATGAAACGGAAATGTGGATGCCTGAGCTGTTTCAACGTGAAGCGCTTGAAACATGGCAAGACCCTGACAACCCTGATTTCCGTCGGCGACTTAGAGAACAAACACTGGATTTACTGGAAAGCGGATAACATGACGACATATACACTTTTTTGTGCGCCTGATACCTATGCCATGTGCGCGCATGCCATACTGGAAGAATTGGATATGGATTATGATATTCGCTGGATTCGGATTTTTGATGATAATCCAGACCCGGATTTTCTGGCGGCCAGCCCACATTGCCGAACACCGGCACTGGCTAGTCCGGAGGGAACAATATTTGAAACCGGCGCAGTCTGTCTTTATCTTGCTGAACGGTATTCGGATTCGGGTTTAGTCATTCCTGCCGGTGATGCTAGGCGCGGTGCTTTTCTGCAATGGATGCATTATCTGGCCACTACGCTACAGCCTGAAGTGATTATCCAGTTTCATCCAGAGTTTTATCACGATGATCCCATCCTGCAGGATGCGCTCACATCCAGTTCAATGAAACGGCTTAGTGGGGTTTTTAAAACCCTTGAACATGCCTTGCCCGATGATGCGCCGTATTTCTTTGGCGTGACGCCTACGGTGCCTGATTTTATTCTGGGGATGCAGACGGTTTGGGATATCATTTTTCCGGATCATGATATTTCGGCCTATCCAAAACTTACCCGTCACCGCGATGCTATCACGAAACGGCCAGCGGTTATGAGAATGATGGCGCAACATCAAAAAGAAGCAGAGCGCCGCAAGCATGATGCCGCAACCGGCCATTAAAACAGCTATCCTTGCGGTTTATGTGTCGGGATTGCCCATCATGCCAATTTGCGCCCCTAGACGTGTTCCCAGACCATTAATCATCCTTGCCCAATAGCCGAAAGAGGCGGCAATTTGAATAATATACGAAATGCCTTTGTCGCAAAATCCAGCGGTTCTCAAGGTTTCAATATCGCTTGCTTGAACGGATTCAGGTGTAAGGGATAACTTGCGGGTATATTCCAGTGCTGCCCGCATCTGGTCATTTTCTATTTTGGACAGATCATCATCTGTCAGAATGGATAAAATAGCATCTGCCCGTGCATCGTTTGATAGATACATACGGAAATTAGCACCGTGATTGGCGATTGCATATTCACATTGGCACAATATGGCAACATAAGTAGCCACCAGTTCTGATAGGCTGGGATCAAGCGGATTATCCGGATTATGAAGCAATGCCATGTAATGCGCGTCTGCCGGCACAATCGCATCCGGAGTCTGTGACATGGCAAGATACAGATTTTCTACATTATTATTGCCATCCTTAACGGTGTTATATGCTTCAGCTAGTGATCCGGTAGCTTCATTTTGCAAGATGACGGAAATATGCGCTATGGGTTTGGAAGACATATTTTTTAGAAACCTATTTCGTTTAAGACTGAGGAGTTTAACAAATGTTTTTGGTCATCTGGTATTAGTGCCTGAACTTCCGGATAATCAAGAAAAACAAACCGTCCTTTATCCCATATCATTTCACCATTAATAAAAACCGATAAATCCATTAGATGAAATGCCACATCACCCGGGTCTTTTCCCGCTGCATGCATATGGGTATATCGTGGAGAACCGAAAGCAATGGTTCCCCATTTTTCTAAATCTTCATAGGGGTTTCCCATAAAATATGTTCCCGGATTTATTCCGGTATGCCATGAATTGATCAAATATGGATTACCTCCTGTCAGGCTTGCCGCTCGCTCTAGATGCGAAGTTAAGGCTTTTATCTCATCGGGTGATCCATCGAATGCCACCATCTGCCCACTCTTGACTGTTGCCGTGATTGGGTCATCAAGGATGAGAGTGCTATTTTCATAGGCACGGGTTGAAGATGAAGTGACAAAACGCTGTATGACCAGATAGCCATCCATCTTATGACAATTGACAGGAGGAAAGATCATAACAGGGAAAAGTTCTAGTGCAAAATCAGCTGTATTATCTCCCCGATCAGGTGTTAATTCACCTGTTAAAAAGGTTCCACAATCTCCTAGCAATTGATAGCTCTCTGATTTAAGCAAACGTTCCTCAAGCATATTGTGAATATTCATCATCACATTATAATCAACCTGCGCAAAAGCAGACGCGAAGTAATCGGGTTTAGTGATATAGGCAATAAAGTTTTTGGATTTGCTATCTTCTAGGTTAAATCTGATCTGATCACCAAGGCGCGAGAAAAAGATTGTTTTGTCGGCTCGTGACATTGCATGTTTAACATGTTCTGGAAAGTCTGATGCGTCAGCTACTGGCGCCGCTAGTATTATTTCTGATGTTAAATCTAGTTTATTGGCAGCTTCCGCCACAATTGAACACAGTTCCGGTTCGAAAAAACAATTGTCACTGTCCTCACCAATTAATAATAAATGATCACCGGGTTGCACTTTTACACAATTAAAAAGTAGATTATGCAACCCATGAAAAAGACTTTGCAATGAAGTATCGGCCATAAAAAACCTCACTTAAAGATAACTATTCATGATAAATTTATGCTTCATCTGTGATCACAGATCAACTGGATTCTTATTGCTTGCTTAATTTTTTCAATCTGCTTAACTGTGATCACAGTTTTAGTATTATTAAATGATCATGACCTATTCCGCACCTTCAATCCTTGGACACGCCATCATGGGCAACAAGCGCTGGCCAGCTATTATTGCTACGCCGGCAATGCGTTCAAGCTATGATACGGTGATTATTGGCGGTGGCGGTCATGGTCAGGCCACTGCACATTATTTAGCAAAAAATCATGGCATAACCGATGTTGCTGTCCTCGAAGGAAGCTGGATAGGTGGCGGGAATACGGCGCGTAATACAACCATTGTGCGGTCGGATTATCTCTTGAACGCTAGCTTTGGGTTGAAAAACTTTGCCCTAAAACTGTGGGGTGAGTTGAGTCAAGAGCTTAATTTTAACCTTATGTATGAACCACGCGGATATGTTGATCTTGCACATTCTGATGGTGAGCTGGAACATTTCACCATCAGAGCCAATGCCATGCGTCTGGGCGGGGCAGGCGTTGAGATTCTGACTGGTCAGGCATTGCAGGATTGTGTGCCTGAGCTGGATTTGAATAGCGCGGCGCGTTTTCCTGTCGCCGGTGCTTTATTCCAACCAGCAGGCGGGGTTATCCGTCATGATGCGGTAGCGTGGGGTTTCGCCCGAAAAGCATCACAGGCGGGTATTCATATTTTTCAGAAAACACCTGTTACCAAAATTAATATCACAAAGGATAAGGTGAGTTCCGTTGATACGCCGCAAGGTCGCATTAATTGCCGCCAAGTGTTCATATCGGTTGCTGGTGCCAGTAATCAGGTGGCCAGTCTGGCCGGACTGGATTTACCGATCCATTCGATCAATGTTCAGGCGTTTGTCACGGAACCGGTCAAGCCTGCGCTGAAAACGGTAGTAAATTATAATGCCGGTTTATCCTATATCAGCCAGACCGCGAAAGGTGAGTTTGTGCTGGGCGGTGCATCAGATGGTTATAATTCATTTGCGCGCAGGGGGAGCTTTGCCCGTATCGAAGATGTGCTGGCGCGTGCGGTACAAATGTTTCCTTTTCTATCCCGTCTGCGGTTGATGCGGCATTGGTCAGGCACGGCAGATATTTCCATGGATGGAAATGCGATCATTGGGCAAACCCCTATTGATGGCCTGAGTATCAATTGCGGCTGGGGATATGCCGGTTTTAAGGCGACACCTGCTGTTGGTCATCAGATGGCAGAATTGCTGGCCAATAACACAACCCCTGACTTAATCAAACCTTTTACCTATGATAGATTTGCTAATGGCGCGGAAATTGATGATGCTGGCGCAGGCCCCTATCCCTGGCATCATTAGGAGAATTACATGCTCTTGATTACATGTCCGCATTGTGGCCCTCGTGACGAAAGTGAGTTTTCATATGGCGGTGCCAGACGCATATGGCCTGACCATGATGCTAATCCTGACCAAACGGAAACAGCCATGCTGGATTGGCATCAGACGTTATATCTATCGCCAAACCCTTCAGGGCCGTTGACAGAAATCTGGTATCATGGCGGGGGGTGCGAATGCTGGGTGGAAATCATCCGGAATACGAAAGATCATAGCATATCAAACCGTCAGAAAGGCCGCGCATCATGAGCCCCATGCCTGATTGTCGTCTTCCTGCTGGCGGATTGATTGATCGCAACATAACACTTAACTTCAGCTTTGATGGCATCGCCATGCAGTGTTATTCGGGTGATACGCTTGCTTCCGCTTTATTGGCAAACGGCCAGCATCTGGTGGCACGTTCACTCAAATATCATCATCCACGCGGCATTGTTTCAGCCGGTTTGGAAGAACCATCGGCATTGGTTACAGTGACAGATCAATATGGCAGCACGCCAAACCTTAAAGTCACCGAGGTTGTGATGCGTGATGGATTAACCGTGACAAGCCAGAACAATCACCCTTCCTTAAAACGTGATTATGGCCGGTTTCTGAAACTGGGGGGCAGTGCGTTAAGTGCAGGTTTTTATTACAAAACCTTCTTATGGCCAAAACAGGCTTGGCATAAATATTTTGCGCCTATCATTCGCAACCTAGCAGGGCAGGGACGTGTTGATCCCACGCCTGATCACGCCTATTACGATAAGCGGCGCAAGTTCTGTGATGTCTTGGTTATAGGAAGCGGGCCTGCGGGATGTGCCGCCGCCCTGACCGCCGCCCAAGGAGGCGCTACCACTATTCTGATTGAGCAGGATCATATTCTGGGTGGATCATTATTGTACACCCAAGACAGCATAGACGGTCTAAATGCAACAGATTGGGCAGCGGATACCAGCGAAGCATTGCATGCTCTTTCCAATGTCACCGTTATGACACGAACGCTGGCTTTCGGACAATATGATCATGGCCTTATTCAAGCGATAGAGACGGGTAAAGATGGTGATATAAACCGTGCTATCATGTGGAAAATTCGGGCGCGCAAGATCATCCTTGCTACAGGGGCTATCGAACGCCCTGTTGTTTTTCCCGGCAATGATAAACCCGGCATCATGCTTGCCAATGCCGTATGCCAATATATCAGACGTTTTGCGGTATCCCCCGGCACGCGTGCTGTTGTGGCGGTCGCCGCAGAAGAAGACCGGTTGCGCGCTATTGCGGCGATGCAAGACGCGGGAATTGAAATCGCGGCAATATTATCACCGGGAGATCAGATCATTTCTGCTACTGGCCGTTTGCACGTTAACGCGGTCACTTGGAAAAATGATAAAGGTCAACGCCAGCGGACAAAATGTGATCTTGTCGTCATGTCTGCCGGGTGGATGCCGACCGCGCATATATTTGCCCAGATGGGCGAAAAGCTGACATTTCATGCTGAAACGCAGAGCTTCCTGCCATCTTTGCCAGAACAATCACACCATCATATAGACCCTGTTGGTGGGGCTAGGGGCGTGTTGCATATGGATGCCTGTCTTGCCGATGGCAAGGCGAGTGCCCATGATGCGATGGCGGATTTCAACATGCATAAGCATCTGGATTTACCACGTCCTGCTGTTGCCCCTGCGCCAATTCAGGGTTTTGAACGCGGTAAGGGGAAAGCCTTTATTGATTTTCAGAACGATGTGACCACTGCTGATATAGCCCTTGCCCAGAGAGAAGGCTATGGGCATATCGAGTTAACAAAACGTTATACTACCTTGGGGATGGGAACGGATCAGGGGAAAACCAGCTGGACAAATGGTCTGCTGGAAATGCTGTCCATATCCGATATGGAAGCGGCTGAGATAGGCCATACAACATATCGCCCGCCATATTCGCCAGTTTCGATTGGGGCGCTGGTAGGCACAGAAACCGGCCAGCAGATGACACCTATCCGGCATACGCCTTTTCATAAAGGCTTTGCTGATCTGGGTTGTGTTTTTCAAACATCAGGTGATTGGTTATATTCCCGTTATTTTCCGCAACCGGATGAAACCATGGCGGCGGCTATCAAGCGCGAAGCGTTGGCCGTCAGGAACTCTCTTGGTTGTGTGGATATGTCAACATTGGGCAAGATAGATATTTATGGCGCTGATGCGATGCTGTTTTTATCGCGGTTATATTGTAATGATTTTTCCACTCTCAAAACCGGCAAGCTTCGCTATGTCCTGATGCTAAGAGAAGATGGGTATGTTCTGGATGATGGCACCATTAGCCGACTGGGTGAACATCATTTTCATCTCACCATAACAACCGCAAATGCCGGCAAAGTTTGGCAATATTTGAAAAAGGCGGCAATGGTTGACTGGCCAGAGCTGGATGTGACGCTCACCTCAGTCAGTGATCAATGGGCTTCGCTTGCTATTGCCGGGCCATATGCACGGGATTTGTTATCAGCGCTTAAGCCGGATTTTGATGTTTCGCCTGCTGGATTGCCTTTTGCTTCTGTCCGGATAGGGCATCTGGATGGATACCCTGTCCGCGTGTTTGGTGTTAGCTTTTCCGGTGAGCTTAGTTATGAAATCAATATCCCATCTGGATATGCCGATGCGCTATTATCAATGGTCATGGAACATGGAAAAGCGTGGAATATAACCCCCTATGGGCTGGAAACACTGGATGTTCTCCGCATTGAAAAAGGCCATTTATCTATCGGGACAGAAATTGATGGTCGCCGGACGGCCGATGATCTGGGCTTGGGTAAAATGCTTTCGCGCAAAAAGGATTTTGTTGGCCGCGCTTTATCACAGCGTCCTGCCATGATCGCTGGGGGGCGACAGCAATTAATCGGTCTTATATCCGAACAGGATGAACCCATTCCACATGCCGCGCATTTGAGCGATACAGAGCTGGATCAGAACGGTTGCGCGGAAAGTCTGGGCTATCTTACTGCCTCTATTTATAGCCCTGTTATGGATCACTATATTGCACTGGGCTTTCTCAAAAATGGCCGCCAGCGCGTTGGCGATACCGTTTGGGCGCATTCGCCTATCGCTGGACAATCAATCCGGTTGAAAGTAACGTCATCCTGTTTTTATGATCCAGAAGGAGGCCGCTATCGTGGGTGACGATTTGGATATCAGCACGGCCAGTGATGCATCCGGATTACTGCCGGGGCATCTGGGGCTACGGCTGGATGAAATATTTTTGCCATTAATGGCGGTTCATGACACCGCTGAACAGCTGGATAAAATAATCCCGTTTGGCCATGTAAAATCCTATGATGGCATGTTGCATCTTCGCTTTTGGCCGGACATGATATGGCTAAATGGGTTGCCGTCACATATCAGCAATCATGCGGTTGATATCAGTCACGGTATGGCTCATTTTAGCCTT
Source organism: Alphaproteobacteria bacterium (assembly GCA_018701255.1). Taxonomy (GTDB): domain Bacteria; phylum Pseudomonadota; class Alphaproteobacteria; order Puniceispirillales; family UBA1172; genus UBA12202. The sequence goes on from JABIWM010000196.1 coordinate 19,561, forward strand.
AGAGGGGTTGAAGCTTTGCATTTTATCGCTCATTATACGACAGCGGATGTTTTTGATGCACCCATCAGCAAGGCGCAAGCGATACGCACGATGATCAATCATTATCCTTGCGTTATCTGGTGGGGGAATACCCGCGATGTTCATGTAGTGACGGATAGGTCATTAGCGCAATCTTTTGCAGATCATCTCCGGACTCTTGCTGTTCGTCATGATCCGCTTGATCCATCCACTTTACCGCGTCCCATCCATCCGGACGCACCAGACAGAAGAGGCTGAAAATGTATCTTAGAAATACTTGGTATGTGGCGGCATGGGACAGCGAAATTGATCGAACCCCGCGCCAGATTAAGGTTCTTGGGGAAAAAATCGTTGTCTTCAGAACCGAAGCGGGTGATCCGGTGGCATTGATTGATGCCTGCCCGCATCGCAAGCTTCCCCTATCCAGAGGACGGATCAAGGGTGATCATATCGAATGTGGATATCATGGATTAACATTTGATTGTTCAGGAAGCTGCGTTCGTGTTCCGGGGCAGGAACATATTCCTGCTGCCACCAATGTTCACTCTTATCCGGTTGAAAGCCGCTATGGGCTTGTCTGGATATGGATGGGTGATCCGGCATTGGCCGATACGGATACAATTTTCAAAATTGAACAATTCGGCAATCCGGATTGGGGTATCAATAAAGGCGCGGCAATGGCTTTTCCCTGCAACTATCTTTATGTCACGGATAATTTGCTGGACCCGTCACATGTGGCATGGGTGCATCAAGGGTCATTCGGTAACGCGGCTTGCGAAGATGAACCGCTTGAAGTGACGGGAACGGATAATGGCGTAATTGTTTCGCGCTGGATGTATGATGTTGAGGTCGCGCCATTTTATCAAAAACTTGTTCCGTTTGAAGGCAAGTGTGATCGGGAACAACATTATGAAGTGCGTTATCCCTCACTGGCTTATATCAAGGCTATTTTTACTCCGGCGGGAACTGGCGGCGATGTCAATAATCTGCCAGAAGGCCAGTATTTTCAGATGGATAGCTATAATTTCATGACACCAGAGGACGAAAGCACAACTCGTTATTACTGGTTCCAGATGCGGAATGTTCTTCCTGATGATGCAGAAATATCCAAATATATGAGCGACTCTGTCGAAGTAGCATTTAACGAAGACAGAGAGATACTTATTGATGTGCAAAAAGGCATGACCGATAAAGTCACGCGTAACGTGGATTTGGCCATAGACGCAGGCCCGCTTCTCTTTCGCCGGCGCCTGCAAAAATTGATCAATGCCGAAAGCGGTGAACAATCAAGCTAAGAATATGACTTATCATGCTAACAGGTCAGGTGATGAAATGTATTTACAAGAGAAGAAGGTGAAACATGTCTAAAGGGTATTTAGTTGCTAACATAAGGGTTGCTGATCAGGATAAATTTCAAGCGTTTTCCGGCATGGCGGCACCAGCTATTAAAAAATATGGCGGCAAAGTGCTGGCGCGTGGACCGGGCGCGGAAAGATTGGAAGGCGATGTTCGCGGAATTGTCATGATGATCGAGTTTGAGAGCAAAGAAGCCGCCAACACATTTTATCACAGCGATGAGTATCAGGCCGCTAAAGCCGTTAGGGAAGAATGTTCGGACACGGATTTGATGATAATTGAGGGCATCTCAGATTAAACTTCCGCCCCTAACAATCCTGATAGTTAGACGCTAGGCATTGTCTAGCCATGTCTTGTGCTTGGGATATATCGGCTGGGGTCATGTACTGGGTAAGGATTTCGATATTATCATCAGCCCCATCATTGCCATTAGATCGGGCAATGTTGAACCACATCTGGGCTTTCTTATCGTCCTTTTCCACGCCCCAGCCAAATTGATATATCATGCTTAGGTTATACTGGGCTTGGGCATAACCCTGATCTGCCGCGAGGCGATACCATCGCACCGCTTCCTTAAAGTCCTGTAACACGCCTTCGCCCTTGTCATACATCACCCCTAGGTTATACTGGGCTTTGGCATAACCCTGATCTGCCGCTTTGCGATACCATCGCACCGTTTCCTTGTAATTCCTTCTCACGCCTTCGCCATTGGCATACATCGCCCCCAGATTATTCTGGGCTGAGGCATCACCCTGATCTGCAAGGGATTTCCATAATTTTAGCGCGGTAGCATAATTGCCACTTTGATAAGCCACCCACGCATCATCAAAGTCATCAGCCCTAGCCATGTTTGCGGTAAGGGTGAGGGCTAGCGTCATGGCTAGCATTAGCATTAGTTTTTTCATTGTTTATCTTTCGGATAGTTATTAGCCGCAAGATATCAATATCAGATGAAAGTTAATATTTCGTTAAGGGGGTATGGGTATGGGGGTTATGGTCTTTGTCTTTGCCCTTGTTTGGCCGTGATTTGCCCTGATGTGCAAATAGTTTGAATAAACTTAGACCATTGGCAAAGCCCTGTTCAGACGCAAGGTGATACCATGTCACGGTTTTGTAGGGTTAATTAGATGAAATATGGTGCCCAGGAGAAGTAGGTCTGCGCTACTACGATGCACCACTTACCAATTGAACTACAGTATTCTGCCAGTTTATGTGATGTATTGTATCTGTCAACATGCACGAATGTTTCACAGTTTGTTTTACAGTTGGTGTTCATTGAAACGTAAGTCATAAAACGTCACTACTAGTAACCTTTTTTCATCATCTAGGATGCCACATAAACATGCCCTCAATGGCTCTGTGAGATTCACTGACAGGCACTAGCAGTGCTTGAGTTACATGTGTAATCCAGACTGCTTACAGCTGTCTATGGGTAGTTATGTGGGTTGTATGGAAATCTGTGCTTACCGTTGTTAGTATAGGGTAAGTGACCAGCTAAGTGCTATCTGAGTATCTACTGAGTGCAGGGTAAGTGGAGTAGTAAAGTGATATTTCAATAATC
>JABIWM010000197.1 GCA_018701255.1 Alphaproteobacteria bacterium
CGTGACATGGATAAAGTCATGCCGCAACTGGAAGCTATGGCCAAAGCCGGATTGCCGCTGGCCGTGCATGGCGAAGTTACCGATGATGATATTGATATCTTTGACCGGGAAAAACGGTTTATTGATACGGTGCTAGACCCGTTACGCCGCCGTTTGCCAGAATTGCGCGTGGTGATGGAACATATCACGACAGCTGATGCGGTGGCCTATGTCGGGGCGGCTGACCGTAATCTGGGGGCGACAATCACCGTGCATCATTTGATGATCACGCGGAATCATATTCTGGCTGGCGGGATTAGACCGCATTATTACTGTCTGCCAGTGGCCAAGCGAAGCACCCATCGGGATGCGTTGATCGCGGCGGCTATTTCTGGTGATGCGCGATATTTTATGGGAACAGATAGCGCACCGCATCCGGAAAGCGGTAAATTAAGCGCATGCGGATGCGCAGGCATTTATACGGCACCGGTTGCCATGGGATGTCTGGCACAAGTATTTGAGCAGGAAAATAGCCTTGATCAACTTGAATCATTTGTTAGCCTTAATGGGGCGCGGTATTATGGCTTGCCGGAACATCCGGCAAAAATAACATTGATCCGCCATGATGAACCGCTGGCACCAATGCCGGCCATTGAAGCCGATGGCGAAAATGTGACCGTGTTTGATCCGATGCAACCGGTTTACTGGTCTGTTGCACCGGACGGGGACGCAATCGCTTAAACGATGTTGTGGCCAGATGATAATAACCGGATGAGGAACGATAAATATGTTTGCTAATAGCTTTCCAGATAAATCATTTATCGCCAAACAGGCGGCTAGCATGTTGCTGGAAATCGAAGCGGTGCATTTACGCCCTGATGAACCATTTACCTTAACGTCCGGGGCAAAAAGTCCGGTTTATATCGATTGCCGTAAGCTGATTTCTTACCCGCGTATTCGGTCGGCGTTGATGGATTTTGGTTGTGCTACGGTGATGCGTGATGCCGGATTTGAAGCCTTTGACGCGATTGCCGGCGGCGAGACAGCGGGCATTCCTTTTGCCGCATGGTTTGCTGAACGGCTGGGTTTGCCGATGCAATATGTCCGCAAAAAGCCCAAAGGTTTTGGCCGTGATGCGCGTATAGAAGGCCATCTAAACGCTGGCGATAGAGTATTGCTGGTCGAAGATTTGGCCACAGATGGCGGAAGCAAGATCAGCTTTGTTGACGCGTTGCGTGATGCCGATGCCAAGGTCGAACATTGTTTTGTCATTTTCTTTTATGATATTTTCCCTGCCGCGCGCCAGATAATGGCCGATGCCGGTATCACGCTTCATTATCTGACCACATGGCGGGATGTTCTGGCGGTAGCCGCAGAAAAAGGCATGCTGGCATCCGGACAGATCAAAACTATTGAGGCGTTTCTTGATGATCCGGCGGCGTGGTCAGCTAGTCATGGCGGCGCGAATTAGAAACGACGTGCTAAAGCGCCATGCCTTTCAGCATGTCCTGTAATGTCGGGATATAGGCAATGGCATCTGGGCTAAATGGATGAATTTCAAGCACTTTTTCATAGATACTTAGCGCGGTAGAATATTCCCCCTGATGCAGACGGATCATGGCAAGCCCGGATAAAGCGCCGAAATGTTTTGGCTCAATGGCTAATACTTCGGCAATATCATTTGCTGATCCTGTCCAGTTATTCCGCAAAAACCGAACCGTCGCCCGTTTATTCCATGCTTCGGCATAATCGGGATGGGATTCAATGATATTGCTGAATATGTTTTCGGCTAATGGTAAGTTGCCAGTCTGCATGAAATAGACACCGCGTTCCATTTGCTCATCTGTTGCGGCATCGCCGCTACCGGACATCCACCGGTTCCAGATTTTAAGCGCAATATCATTAGCGCGTTCGGGTTCATCGGCGTTTTGCAATTCAGCAAATAATTGCTGAAGCATGTCGTCATTCTGGCTGGATACGGTGACCGCATGGCTGGAAAATGCGCTGATTGCCATAAATATTAACGCCATTAAAACCAGCAGAGGTTGGCGATAATTGATCTGGATATGTTTTGAATGTCGCGTTCTCATACCTAAAATCTATATCAATTTATGACTCTGACAAGAGTTAACATGAATATCTGATGAGGGTTCATCCGTGTATTACCCATCACATGACTTGCGATAGCTGTCATGGCTTGCCATAGTGATAAGGAGTTTTTGAAAATAAGGATATCAATATGGCAACAGGCGCATTATCAGGCATCAAGGTTCTTGATCTGACCCGTATTCTGGCAGGCCCCAGCTGTACCCAGATGTTAGGTGATCTGGGCGCGGATGTGGTGAAAATCGAACGTCCGGGCAAAGGTGATGATACCCGCGCATGGGGGCCGCCTTATGTTACCGATGCGGATGGTGCGAACACAACAGAAAGCGGATATTATCTGTCTGCTAATCGCAATAAGCGGTCTATGGCGGTAGATTTCACCACTGACGAAGGCGCGGAGCTGGTGCGGAAACTGGCTAGTAAAGCGGATGTTGTTATTGAGAATTTCAAAGTCGGCGGGCTCAAAAAATATGGTCTTGATTATGATACATTAAGCGCGATTAATCCGCGTTTGATCTATTGTTCCATTACCGGTTTTGGCCAGACAGGCCCGAATGCCAGCCGTGCCGGATATGATGCCATGATACAGGGATATGCTGGCATTATGTCACTTACAGGCGCACCAGAAGGTGAGCCGTATAAGGTTGGCGTTGCGATTGTTGACGTTATGTGCGGCATGCATGCCATCACCGGTGTTCTGGCGGCGCTTCATCATCGCCACATGTGCGGTAAGGGGCAGTATATTGATGTTGCGCTGGCGGATAGTCAGGTGTCATGGCTGGTAAATCAGGGGGCAAATTATCTGCTCAATGGGCAAGTGCCAGCACGTTATGGAAACGCGCATCCCAATATCGTACCGTATCAGGTGTTTGCCGTATCAGACGGGCATATGATTGCATCGGTCGGAAATGATCAGCAATTTGCCCGTTTTGCTGATATTCTTGGACTGGCTGAACTGGCTGATGATCCGCGCTTTGCTACCAACCCGGCCAGAGTCGAGCATCGCGATATTCTGATCCCTATATTAACAGAAACCATAGCCTTGCGAGAGAAAGCCGAATTGCTGGATGCCATGGAAAAACAGGGCGTTCCGGGCGGGCCGGTGCATACGCTGGATGAAGTCTTTACGTCTGATCAGGTGGCGGCGCGTGATATGATTGTCCGCATGCCGTATGATCTGGCTGGTGACGGTGAGGTGCGATTAATCGGCAATCCGATCAAGATGTCCGACACGCCAGTCACCTATCGCCAAGCCCCGCCACGGTGCGGCGAACATAATGAGGCTATCATGAATGACTGGCTGGCTGATAATGATTAACGGTTGGGAATTGGCTTATCGCAAGGCGTTCAGATGCGCGCAGGCGGAATCGCGCAATCCATCCAGATCATAGCCGCCTTCGAGGATAGACACGATCCGGCCATCGGCATATTGATCAGCTAAATCCCTGATCATGGTGGTGATATTGGCAAAATCGATATCCTGCATATTCAAGCCGCCCAACGGGTCATTGGCATGGGCATCAAAACCGGCAGAAATGATGATTAATTCCGGTGACATGGCGGCTACTTTTGGTAACAGATAATCCTGCCATATCCGGGCAATAGTCATGCCGTCAGTGCCGGGGTCGATAGGTGCATTAAAAATATTGCCAACGCCGGTTTCGCTTCGGGCGCCGGTGCCGGGATATAGCGGCATCTGGTGGCTGGATGCAAATACACAATGGCTATCCGACCAGAACGCGGCCTGGGTACCGTTGCCGTGATGAACGTCAAAATCAACCACGGCCACCCGATCAAGCCCATGAGTGCTAATCGCATATTTGGCGGCAATGGCGGCATTGGAAAACAGGCAAAACCCCATCGCCTGTTCCGGTTCGGCATGATGCCCCGGTGGACGTGAGGCCACAAACACATGTTCGCTTTCGCCTGTTAATACCTGTCTGGTGGCTTCTACTGCACCGCCAGCACCGGCTAATGCGGCGTTAAGTGATAGCGGTGACATATGCGTATCACCATCCAGACTGATCATGCCGCTATCGGGGGCGGCATCAAAAATCGCATCAATATAGGCATCGCTATGGACTAGCCGCAAATGATCCGTATCAACGGCCGGACATTCTGATTGCGGAATATCGCCAAAATCCTGATCAAGCATGGCATTGATTGCCTTGATCCGGTCTGGCCGTTCGGGGTGTCCGACCGGCACGATATGATCAGCAAAACAGCTATGGCGGAGGATTGATAGTTGTGTCATCTTATGCCTTTCATCTGGTCAGGTTTATGCTATCGTGAATGAAATTAAAGGATCAAGCACCAATGACAGAAATCATCAAAAATTATATAAACGGCCAGCTAGTTGATGGGGATGGTAGCTTTATTGATAAATATTATCCTGCCACAGGCGAGGTGATTGCCAAAGTATCCGTTGCATCCGCTGAACTGCTTGATGAAGCCGTTGCCAAAGCCAGCGAAGCCCAGAAATTATGGGCGGCGCGGTCTATTCAGGAACGCGGCCAGATCATGATCCGGGCGGCACATGCCTTGCGTGAAGCTAATGATGAGCTATCGCGCCTCGAAGTGCAGGATGTTGGCAAAGTCTATGCAGAAGCAGCTAGCGGTGATGTTCCATCCGGCCCCGATGCGCTAGAGTTTTTTGGTGCCGCTATCATGACTTATACCGGTGTTCAGCATCAATGGCCGGGGGCAATCGGCTATTCGCGGCGTGTGCCGCTTGGGGTTTGTGCCGGTATTGGCGCATGGAATTATCCGGCACAGATTGCGTTATGGAAATCAGCCCCTGCACTGGCGATGGGAAATGCCTTTATCCTCAAACCGTCTGAGATGACGCCGCTTGTATCCATGCGGATTGCCGCCATCATGGAAGCATCAGGCCTGCCCAAGGGATTAATGAATGTTATTCACGGTGATTATCGCATAGGGCAGGCGATTTGCGCGCATCCGGGTATTGCCAAGGTATCGCTGACCGGCGGGGCGGACACTGGCCGCATTATCATGAAACAATCGGCCGATACGCTTAAACATGTGACACTGGAACTAGGCGGCAAAGCGCCATTGGTGATATGCGCTGATGCTGATCTGGATAAAGCGGTACAGCTGGCCATGGATGCTAATTTTTATACCGCGGGTGAGGTGTGTTCCAATGCAACGCGGGTATTTGTTCACCGGTCTATCGCCCAAGAGCTGATTGACAGACTGGTTGAAAAAACCGCCAAGCTTAACGTTGGCGACCCCATGGCCGAAGATGTGCAAATCGGGGCGCTGATATCCGAACAGCATCTGGGCAAGGTGATGGGCATGATTACCAAGGGTGTCGAAGAAGGCGCCCAGCTTGCTGTTGGTGGTGCGCGGGTTCGCCCGCAAGGGTTTGAAAATGGCTATTTTGTTGAACCGACTATTCTAACCGGATGTCAGGATCATATGTCTGTCGTCCGGGATGAGATTTTTGGCCCTGTCATGAGCGTGCTGATCTTTGATGACGAAGATGAAGTGATCAGCCGTGCAAATGCCACCGCTTATGGCTTAGGGGCTGGGCTGGTGACGCGTGATCTGGCAAGAGCGCATCGCATGGCTGACCGGCTTGAGGCTGGAAATGTCTGGGTGAATACTTATAATCTAATCCCGCCTGATCTGCCATTTGGTGGCGTAAAGGGATCAGGATTCGGACGGGAATCCTCGCTATTTGCACTAGAGGGTTATAGCGATGTCAAAGCAACTTACATAGCAATAGACGATTAGGGAGTAATCATGAAAAATGATCCTTTTTTTGAACCGGTATCAGGCGCGGTTTTGCCGCGATTTGCTGGCGTGCCAAGTTTCATGCGGCTACCGGTCATTGATGACGGTCACGCTCGTGCCGGTGATGTAGATATTGGTATTGTCGGTGTGCCGTGGGATGGTGGAACAACAAACCGTCCGGGTGCGCGTCATGGCCCCCGCCAATTGCGTGATCTGTCTACCATGATCCGTTCTACGCATCCGGTGTCTTATATCGCGCCATTCAAGATGGTCAATTGTGCGGATATGGGGGATTGCCCGATTAATCCGGCTGATCTGGGCGACACAATGAAAAGGGTAACATCATATTATGCAGATTTGAAATCGCGCGGAATTACCCCGATGACAGTAGGCGGTGATCATCTGGTGTCTTTGCCGGTCTTGCGTGGTCTGGCCAGTGATGGGCCGGTGGGTATGATCCATTTTGATGCCCATACCGATCTATTCGACAGCTATTTTGACGGATTCAAATATACGCATGGAACGCCGTTCCGCCGCGCTATCGAAGAAGGCCTGCTTGACCCGAAACGTGTGGTTCAGATTGGTATTCGTGGCACCATGTATGATGGCGAAGACATTGAATGGGGACGGGCGAATGGTGTGACTATCATCACCATGGATGAGTTCGCGGATCAGAGCCTTGCCGATGTGATGCGGCAGGCGCGCCAGATTGTTGGTGATCAGCCAACCTATGTCAGTTTTGATATTGACTGCATTGATCCGGCATTTGCACCGGGAACAGGCACGCCGGAAATTGGCGGCTTCACCACAAGAGAAGCGCAATTGCTGGTGCGTCAGCTCAAAGGACTTAATCTGATTGGTGCTGATCTGGTTGAGGTATCGCCGCCATTTGATGAAAGCGGAAACACAGCATGGGTTGGCGTGTCCATCATGTTTGAAATTCTCTGCATGCTGGCGGTGGCGATTGATCAGCGTGGCTGATCATGACGGATATCAATACCAAAGCGACCCGACATGTTCGTAGCTATCTTGCCGAAGCAGGGCTGGAAGATCACCTGCTTCAGCTTGATGATACATCACGAAGCGCCGCCGATGCCGCGTCTGCTATCGGGGTTGCGGTCGGGGCGATTGTCAAAACGCTGATCTTTACCATTACTGAAAATGGAACAGGTAAGGTCTGGACAATCGCGGCACTGGTTAGCGGCGACCGGCATTGCGCGATAGAATCCTTATCCGATCTGGCCGCCATTGATGGAAAACCCGAACGTCCGGATGCCAATTATGTTAAGCAAATCACCGGATATTCCATTGGTGCGGTGTCACCTATCGGGCTAGATGAAGATATCACGATTCTAATCGATAGCGCCTTAGCCCGCTTTGACCGTGTCTGGGCATCAGCTGGTCATACGCATCTGGTGGTCGGGCTTAGTTTTGAGGAACTGGCACAGCTTGTCCCCGGCCGAATTACTGGTGATCTGTCCAGATAAACGGCCGGTTAAACAAAGTTTATGCCGGATGACGCATTTATGATTTGGTAATAATGGGCCCTGCCGCGGTCAATGCTTTACCAGCCGGTGTATTCGTGAATTTTTCAAAATTGCTGGTAAAAAGATCAGCCAGTGAATTGGCTTTTTCAAGCCATTGTTCCACATCATCATAGCTATTGCGCGGGTCAATAATAGCGGTATCAACGCCGGGTATATGTTGTGGCATGGCCAGATTGAATACAGGCAGGGTCGTGGTGCTTTCGCCATCAAGCGCGCCTTCTAGCACGGCTTTGATAATCGCGCGCGTGTCTTTAAGTGAAATGCGTTCGGATTGCCCGTTCCAGCCCGTATTGATCAGATAGGCTTGCGCACCGGCATCAATCATCCGTTTATTCAGCACTTCGGCATAAACCGTGGGATGCAAGCTAAGGAAAGCGGCACCAAAGCAGGCAGAAAATGTCGGTGTGGATTCGGTCAGCCCGCGTTCAGTGCCAGCCATCTTTGCGGTAAAGCCGGACAGAAAATGATACTGCATCTGTTCATGATTCAGAATGCTCACCGGCGGAAATACCCCAAAAGCATCAGCCGTCAGGAAAATCACGCGTTTAGGATGGCCGCCTTTTGATACAGGCTGAACCCGATTATCGATATGCTCAATCGGATAGGACACCCGACCATTACTGGTCAATGACGCATCATCAAAATCAATCTTGCCATCATCGCTCACCACTACGTTTTCAAGCAGAGCGTCGCGTTTGACAGCGGCATAGATATCCGGTTCTTTTTCCGGATCAAGATTAATGGTTTTGGCATAACAGCCACCTTCGAAATTGAAGATGCCATGATCATCCCAGCCATGTTCATCATCACCGATCAGCAACCGGTCAGGATCAGCAGAAAGTGTCGTTTTGCCAGTTCCGGAAAGCCCGAAGAACAATGCGGTATCTCCGCCATGCCCCATATTGGCCGAACAATGCATGGATGCAATCCCGCGCCGTGGCAAGAGATAATTCATTAGCGAGAACATGCCTTTTTTCATTTCACCGCCATACCAGCTGCCGCCGATGATCTGCATGTTTTCGGTCAGATTAAATGCAATAAATGTTTCGGAATTCAGGCCATGTTTGGCGAAATCGGCAAATCCGGTTTTAGAGGCGTTCACGACAACAAAATCAGGCGTGAAGCTGGCCAGTTCTTCGGTGCTTGGCCGGATGAACATATTTTTTACAAAATGCGCCTGCCATGCGACTTCCATGACGAACCGGACACTTAATCGGGTATCTTCGCTTGCACCGCAAAATGCATCAACAACAAAAAGCCGCTTGCCACAAAGCTGGCTGGTGGCGGTCTGTTTGAGTTCTGCCCAGACATCAGGTGATATTGGTTTATTGTCGTTTTTAATGTCACCATTCCACCAGTATGTGTCGCGGGTGCTATCATCCATGGTGATATATTTATCTTTGGGTGAGCGACCGGTATATTCACCTGTCAGCACATTGACCGCGCCTAGCTCTGATATGACCCCGCGTTCATACCCTGTGAGGTCTGACCGCGTTTCTTCGTTATATAACGTGTCATAGCTGGGGTTGTGTAAAACTTCACTAACATCGGTAATCCCGATGGACTGTAAATAATCTGTTATGTTGCTCATGTTTACTTATTCTATGTGAAAAAGGTGATAAAAAGGAGTGACAATATAAGGATGAATACCCATTGTTGTAAAGATGTTTAGATATTGCAATAAGCAAATCTTATCTATACCGTTTTGTGGTACATCAAAGAGGAGGCGAACATGAACAAATCAGAACAGGTGTCATTTATTCGTATGGATGAAGGTACTTTTGAGGATTATCAGCTCTTGCACGAAAAAGAGGCTGATTATTTTAGCGGTACCCCAAAACGTATTCTGGCACAACTGGAACTGCAGGGCGAAGAATCGCTATCCGGATATCAGATTTCCCGTCTGGAACATGGCTTGCAATCCGCCAGCCGTGCAGAACATGATGGCGCTGATATTGACTGGATTGTTGCCGCGCTTATTCATGATATTGGCGATGGTCTGTCACCACAGAATCATGATCGCATGGCGGCTGAAATTATCCGTCCATTTGTCCGCGACGAAGTATCATGGGTAGTCGAAAAACACGGTATTTTTCAGATGAAATATTACGGGCATCATTATAACTGGAACCCGGATCAGCGCGATGAATTCAAGGATAATCCATACTGGAAAAGCTGTGCAGATTTTTGCGAAAGATGGGATCAGATGTCATTCGATCCGGATTATCCGATGAAACCGCTGGATCATTTTGCCCCCATGGTATTTGAGGTATTTGGCCGTAAAGCGTGGGATGAAGCCCATATTAAATCCGGTGTTGTTGTCGGGATTCCAGCAAATAAACACTCATGACAGATATGCCCACCGCTGATCACGCCAAACAGCCGAAAACAAATAACCGGATTGCATATGTTCTCAGGATGATGGAAAAGACATAAGAACATATTCGGGTTTCACATATAGAGGTTTTATGCAACTGCAAGAATATATCAACCGCCGGCTGGCTGATGGCCGTATAGCGTCCGATGTTGCTACAATCATCAACCATCTGGCTGATGCGGCAATTGCGATTACGCAAACTATCCGCGTGAGTGGAATTGAAAAAGACCTTGGTGCTGAAACCGGTGCAGCCAATGCTGATGGTGATGAGCAAAAGGCACTGGATGTGATGGCAGAAGAAATCATCATCACGCATCTGAAAAATACAGCCACCTCACATATTCTATCCGAAGAACAGGACGCACCGATTGCAACCGGTCAGGATGGTAAGGTTATGGTGGCCATTGATCCGCTGGATGGATCATCAAATATTGCGGTTAATGTTACGGTTGGAACGATTTTCTCGCTGATGCCGCGACAAGATGCCCCTGTTGCTTGCGCTGGCCGCGATCAGCTAGCCGCCGGATTTTTCACTTATGGGCCACAAACAACACTGATTCTTGCATTTGCCAGTGATACAGCCCCGCAATGTTTTATTCTGGACGAACGCAATCATCAGTTTATTGCCATGGGCGGGGCGGTCGAAATCCCGCCAGAAACAAAAGAATACGCTATTAACGCCGCTTATTCTGAACACTGGTTTGCGCCGGTGCGGGAATGGATGGGGCATGTGCTAGCCGGTCATGATGGCGCTTACGGAAAACCGTACCGGATGCGCTGGGTGGGGTCTATGGTTGCGGATGCGTGGCGGATTTTTCAGCGTGGCGGTGTATTTTTATACCCCGGCGACAACAGAAAAGGCTATGCTGACGGCCGGCTTCGGCTGGTTTACGAAGCAAATCCAATCAGCTTTCTTGTTGAAAAAGCAGGCGGCATGGCAATAAATGGATGCGAAGATATACTGGATTTACAACCGCAAAGCCTGCACCAGCGCACCCCAGTTATTTTAGGCGCAAAACAAGAAATTACTCGCTTGAAAGCACTTCATCTCGACAAATAGGGCATAACGGTGTTGAAGCGGCGGCAAGGAGTTGGTAGAACACACACAACATATGCCCGAAAGACAGAGAACCATCATGCCAAATCATTCTATCTCACCAGCTAGCCATAACAATATGGCGAACGCGATTAGATTTCTTTCTATGGACGCTGTTCAGGCCGCGCGCTCAGGACATCCGGGCATGCCCATGGGGATGGCGGATGTAGCAACGGTTCTGTTTTCGCGTTTTATCAAAATCAATCCGGCTAATCCGGCATGGCCAGACCGTGACCGTTTTGTGTTATCAGCTGGCCATGGTTCTATGCTGCATTACGCGGTTAATCATCTGCTAGGCTATGCTGATATGACAATGGATCAAATCCGGCAGTTCCGCCAGATGGGGGCGATTACCGCCGGTCATCCGGAATATGGCATGGCAAGCGGGATAGAAACAACCACCGGCCCATTAGGGCAGGGGCTAGCCACATCTGTTGGCATGGCGCTGGCAGAACGTATGATGGCGGCGCGGTTTGGTGCCGCGCTGGTTGATCACCGGACATGGGTTATTGTCGGTGATGGCTGTTTGCAAGAAGGCATCAGCCACGAAGCCATTGATCTGGCTGGTCATTTGCGTCTGGGTCGGTTAACCGTGTTCTGGGATGATAACAGCATATCGATTGATGGAGGAACTGACTTATCAACCTCAACAAATCAGCTCAGCCGGTTTCGCGCCGCAGGCTGGCATGTACAAGCGGTTGACGGGCATGATCCGGAAGCCATTGCAGACGCGACCGAAAAAGCTATGACCAATTCGCGGCCGTCTATTATTGCGTGCAAGACAATAATCGGATACGGAGCGCCAACATTGGCCGGTACGTCAAAAACCCATGGAGCGCCACTTGGCGATGCGGAAATCGCCGGAGCCCGTGAAGCATTGAACTGGCCACATGCACCTTTTGTTATTCCTGATGATGTTCGCGCTGACTGGAACATGGCGGCAGAACGTAGCCTTGATACCTATCAGGAATGGCAGGACAGATATGCCAAGTCCCGCAAAGCGCGGCGATTTGATGAGGCCGTAGAAAAATCGCATCCGCAAAAACTCTGGCGTGAGTTGAAAACCTTGCGGCAACAATTCAAATCCGATCAGCCGAATATGGCTACCCGGCAATCGTCACAGAAAACGCTGGAAGTGATAAATGCGGCGACCAGTTTAACCGTTGGCGGCTCAGCTGATCTGACCGGATCAAATCTGACCAAAACCGCAGATACCACCCCAATCTCGTCCAGACAGTACAAAGGCCGTTATGTGTATTACGGCGTTCGCGAACATGGCATGGCGGCAGCTATGAACGGCATGTCATTGCATGGCGGGATGGTGCCATATGGCGGCACATTTATGGTGTTTTCCGATTACGCGCGGGGTGCGATGCGGTTATCCGCGCTGATGCGGCAACAGGTGATTTATGTCATGACCCATGATTCTATCGGGCTTGGCGAAGACGGGCCAACGCATCAACCGGTTGAACATCTGGCTATGTTGCGAGCCACGCCTAATCTGTATGTATTCCGGCCTGCTGATGCGGTTGAGGTAGCCGAATCATGGGAAGCGGCCATGAATATTACTGATGCGCCATCGGTGCTGTCGTTGTCACGGCAGGGAACACCGACCTTACGCAATGAAAGCAGTTCATTAAACAAAACGCTGATGGGCGGTTATGTGTTGCGTGAACCCGACGGCAAGCGTGACGTGACGTTAATAGCCACCGGCACAGAAGTCGCGCTGGCGGTGGAAGCGGCAGAACAAATGGCAGAAAAGGACATAAAGGCGGCGGTTGTTTCCTTGCCATGCTGGGAGCTGTTTGAACAGCAAGACCTAGCTTATCGCCGTAAGGTACTAGGACGGGCACCACGGATAGGAATAGAAGCGGCAAGCGGCTTTGGCTGGGACAGATATACATCTGATCCTGACGCCTTTATCGGAATGAAAAGCTTTGGCGAATCCGCGCCTGCACCGGAACTTTACGCCCATTTTGGCATTACAGTTGAACATATTATTACCATGGTAAAAGAACTAACAATCTAAAACCAAGATAAGATCATATAAAGGATGAGCAGATGACAATTCGTTTGGGCATAAATGGATTTGGCCGGATCGGGCGCAATGTAATGCGCGCCATAATAGAAGAAAACCGCACCGATATAGAAGTCGTGGCAATTAATATTTCTGGCAGCATAGAAACCAATGCCCATCTGTTACGTTATGATAGCGTCCATGGCCGCTTTCAGCATCCGGTGACCATTGATGGCCAGACGATGGATGTTGGCAAAGGCGCCATGCGGATTACCAGCACCAGAAATATTGCCGAACTGGATTGGGGTGCTGTTGGTGTTGATGTTGTGCTGGAATGTACCGGTGCATTTAACAGCCGCGATAAAGCCATTGAACATACGGCGGTCGGTGCGAAAAAAGTACTGGTGTCGGCACCAGCAAAAGATGCTGATCTGACGGTCGTATATGGCGTTAATCATGATCAGCTAACGGCAGATCATGTGGTGGTATCAAATGCATCCTGCACCACAAACTGTCTTGCTCCGGTTGCGTCCGTTCTGCACGCGGCGGTCGGGATTGAGCAGGGTTTTATGACCACCATCCATAGCTATACCAGCGATCAGCGGATACTGGATAATAACCATAAAGACCCGTATCGGGGACGTGCCGCCGCCGAAAGCATGGTGCCAACAACAACCGGTGCGGCAAAGGCTGTGGGGCTGGTGATGCCGGAATTAAGCGGTAAACTTGATGGCGTGGCGATGCGGGTGCCAACGCCGAATGTATCTGCGGTTGATCTCAAATTCATGGCCGGACGCGATACCAGCGTAGAAGATATCAATGCCTGCTTTGCCGAAGCGGCAAATGGCAAGCTGAAAGGTATTCTGGGTATAACTGATGAACCATTGGTGTCTATTGATATGAACCATGATCCCCGTTCGTCCATTATCGCGCTGGATCAGACCAAAGTGCTAAGCCCACGGTTCTGCCGTGTGATGGCGTGGTATGACAATGAATGGGGTTTTTCTGTCAGAATGCTGGATACCGCCGCCGCCATGGGCTCGTTAATCTAGGGGGTTCTTTAATCTAGGGCGCGCTTTAATCTAGGCTTTATCTGATCAATATATCATATGCTGGCATACCCATAAAGTCAGCAAGCCCGTAGCTATGGTTAAAACAATGTTACGGAATATGAGGGCGATGACGGCGGCCAGAACAAATGCCGGTATTTGTGGATTATCAGCGATGATGAAATGATCATTAATGATCAGCACTTCTGATGCAATAATGGCGGTTAAAACCGCGGTTGTCACATAGCCCAGCATAGCCCGGACAGTTGGCGGAAGCGGTCTGCCAGCCAGCCCGCCAATAAAGGAAAAGCGCGTTAAAAACGTGAACAATCCGGATATGATAATAGCAAACCAGATCATTGGCTGTATCCGGTTGTGGATTTATCCGCATCATTATTTTTATGCAAAATTTCAGCTAGATATCCGGCCAGCATGCCCGCAATAGCGGCAATAATCAGATTAAGTTTCCACGGCATATGATAAGTCATAATAGCTATGCTACCCGATACCAGAATAGCAACAAAATGTGGCCAGTTAGCCAGATAAGGAACGACAATAGTCATAAAAGTCAATGGAATAGCAAAGCCAAGGCCAAGTGATGGCGGGATAGCGGCACCTAGCATGATCCCTAAAAATGTAGTGATCTGCCAGCTTGACCATAAGCATAATCCGGTACCTAGCAAATGATAATGCATCACCGGATTATGCGGGCGGTTTTCCAGCCGCCGGATGGTCATGGCATAAGCTTCGTCGGTTAGCAAATAAGACAGAATGACTTTCCAGCCAAGCGTCAACCGGCTGAAATAAGGAGAAACACGTGCCGAATATAACGCGTGGCGCAAATTAACCACGCCAACAGTTGAGCTGACCAGATATGGACTGGCACCTGAGGCAAATAATTCAAGAAATATAATCTGGCTTGCGCCACCAAAAATAATAACCGACATGGTCATCACCTGAAATGGTGTCAGCCCGGCTTCTATGCCGAGAACGCCAAAAATCAAACCAAAAGGGATCACCCCGACCAGCAATGGCGCTTCATGCCGAATACCAAGGATAAACTCATCGATTCTGCGGATATCTGAATGGTTATTTGCCATATGAGATGCTAATGTTAGATAGTCATTTAATGAAATAAGAAGCGGTACGGAAACAGTATCTGAACTTGGAAGATTACTCCTCGCATGCTATGGGAAATTAAACCACGCCGCAATGGCTTATTATTAATGGCTTATTATTATATCAGGTCGCTATTATTTTGAGGTTATTATGTCCAAGCTTCCGCTGACTTTACATCCGGAACTCATGCGCGGGAAAACCGTATTATTCAGAGCTGATCTGAATGTCCCGATGCAGGATGGGCAGGTTAGGGATAAAACCCGGATTGAGCGCGTAACAACCAGCATTATTGCGCTGGCTGATCATGGTGCCAGAGTCGTTGTGATATCGCATTATGGTCGCCCCAAAGGTAAGATTGTCCCGGAGATGAGCCTTGCACCGGTAGCGGTGGCTTTATCTGATGTGTTGCAACGGCCGGTTCGTTTTGTTGCTGATGTGATTGGTGCGGATGCCGCCAGCGCGAAGGCCGAAATGAAAGATGGCGATATTATCATGCTCGAAAATCTGCGATTTGAAGCAGGCGAAGAAGCCAATGATGCCAATTTTGCCCGCGCACTGGCCGAAGGTGTAGACATATTTGTGAATGATGCGTTTTCGTGTAGCCATCGGGCGCATGCGTCATGCGAAGCAATTACCGCGTTTCTACCGTCTTATGCAGGGGCTTTGATGATGGCAGAATTATCTGCGCTTGATCAGGCGTTAGGACAACCACGCCGACCTGTTGCTGCTGTGGTGGGCGGTGCCAAGGTTTCTACAAAACTGGATTTGTTGCAGAATCTGATCACAAAG
>JABIWM010000198.1 GCA_018701255.1 Alphaproteobacteria bacterium
CGAACAAAAAGCGCAAGGCGAATGGACGGTTAATCAGTGGCTCAAAAAAGCGGTGCTTTTAAGCTTCCGGCTGAATGATATGGATGTGATCCCAAGCGGAACGGATTACGCCGGTCATGGCATGGCAACATGGTGGGATAAAGTGCCGTCTAAATTTGCTGGCTGGGGGGCTGATCAGTTCCGCGCCGCCGGATTTCGGGCGGTTCCGGGCTGTGTTGTTCGTCATTCTGCTTATGTTGCCCCCGGTGTGGTGATCATGCCCGGGTTTATCAATCTGGGCGCTTATGTTGGCGAGGGTACGATGGTGGATACATGGGCAACCGTTGGCTCATGCGCGCAAATTGGTAAAAATGTTCATCTTTCGGGCGGGGCAGGTATCGGCGGCGTGCTGGAACCATTGCAAGCAGGCCCTGTGATTATCGAAGATGACTGTTTCATCGGCGCCCGATCAGAAGTCGTCGAAGGCGTTGTTGTGGAACGTGGCGCGGTTTTATCCATGGGGGTATTTATCGGTGCTTCAACAAAAATTATCAATCGTGATACCGGCGAAATATTCATGGGTAGAGTACCAGCCTATTCGGTTGTCGTACCGGGTTCCATGCCGGGTAAACCGTTGCCTGATGGAACGCCGGGGCCACATCTGGCCTGTGCGGTGATCATCAAACAGGTGGATGAACGCACGCGTTCCAAGACCTCAATCAATGAGCTGCTGAGAGACTAATGCCATATGACCGACGCTTTACCAGCTGAACATGATCTGGCCAGACAGCTCATTCAATGCCCATCGGTAACGCCAGCCGAAGCAGGAACGCTTGATTTATTGTCGGAATATATGACCGGTTTGGGGTTTGATATAACACGTCTGGCGTTTGGTGAAGGCAAAGACCGGGTTGATAACCTGTTTGCCAGACGTGGTGATAGCGCCCCGCATTTCTGTTTTGCAGGACATAGTGACGTTGTCCCCACTGGTTCGGTGGACGCATGGCAAACAGCGCCTTTTGCCGCTGCGATTGTTGATGATCATATGATCGGGCGCGGTGCTGTTGATATGAAAGGCGCGATTGCCTGTTTTGCCGCCGCTTTGTCCGGATGGCTGGAACAGCACGCTGATTTTTCCGGTAGCATCAGTATGCTGATCACTTGTGACGAAGAAGGCCCGGCCATTCATGGAACCAAGCCTATGGTGGCATGGCTGAACGACACTGGCCAGATGCCTGATGCGGTGCTGGTGGGTGAGCCGACTAATCCGGATCAGCTAGGCGATGTGATCAAGCATGGCCGGCGCGGGTCATTAACATGCCAGCTAACGGTGCATGGGGAACAGGGGCATGTGGCCTATCCGCATCTGGCGGATAATCCCATTCACCGTTTGCTGAAAATGCTGGCACCATTAGAAAGCGGCGTTCTGGATAAAGGCAATGATACGTTTGATCCGTCAACGGTTGCCATCACCAGTATTGATACCGGTAATCCGGCAAATAATGTGATACCGGCCACTACTCATGCAACATTCAATATTCGCTTCGGGACGGTGCAATCAGCGGAAAAACTGGAACAGATGTTGCGGGCGCATTTTGATAGCGTTGGCGGGAATTATCAGGCCGAATTCCGGCTTTCGGCAGAACCGTTTGTTACGCCCAAAGGCCATTTTACTGATCTGGTTTCCAATGCGGTTCACATGATGACTGGCAGAACACCGGCATTATCGACTTCTGGTGGAACGTCTGATGCGCGGTTTTTTGCGCCTTATACGGATGTGGTGGAATTCGGGCTGGTTGGTAAGACCATGCATAAAATAGACGAAGCTGTTGCTCTGTCTGATTTAACGAAACTGACCAGAATCTATCAGCAGATACTCAGCGCATATTTTGATGTGAGTGCCTAGACAATGTTACCTCCTCCACCCGGATTTAGCGCGATACTTGCTGGCCTTGCCTATGGCTTTCGTGTTGCCGCCGGTCAAATACGGGCAGGTGATCCGGCGGATCATCCGCAAGACGCGGCGGCGGTATGGGATGCGCTCTGGGCTAGTTGGCTGATCTCGCTTATTATTGGCATACCGTTGCTTGGTATATGGGGCAGTCTGGCAGGCTTGCTTTCCTTTATGGTGATTACGCTGGTTATTGCCTTGCTTTATCCGGTGATCAGTTATTATGCGCTATCATGGCTGGGGCTTCAGCAACGTTTTCCGGCATTCATTGTTACCATGACATGGATAAATAATTTCAGAGAATTGCTGGTGCTGGTGCTTGTTCTGTTTTTTGCGCGTATGCCAGCGCAGAATCTGTTGCTGATTCTGACACCGATTACATTCTGGATGTTATGGGCATTCTGGCGCGGTGCCGCCCAAAGCTTACGGGCTAGTGGTTGGACGGGGTTGCTTATGCTGGCCTTGTTAATCGTTGTGCATCTGATGGCTTATGTCATGATGGCCATATCGCAAGCACCCAATATCTAATATGTGGCATCTAATATGTGGCATCTAGTATCTGGCATTTAGCCGGTGCTGGCAGGGGTCAGATACGGATAAATCACTTCTGTCAGATAAAGCCCTTCGGCTGGCGCGGTTTGTCCGGCGGCAGATCGCTGGCGCTGTTCCAATGCGTTTGCCAAATCCGCATTAGTCCACTTGCCCTGCCCAATAAGCACAAGCGAGCCTGTGATATTTCGCACCTGATGATGCAGAAATGATCGGGCGGATACGGCGATATGTATCTCATCGTTATGTTCGGTGATGTTAATCTGATCAATCGTCCTGATCGGGCTACTGGCTTGGCAATGGGTGGCGCGAAAGCTGGTAAAATCATGTTTCCCGACCAGCAATTGCGCCGCCTCATGCATGGCGGCCACATTCAAATTCTGGCCTAAATGCCATACCCGCCCGGATAATAACGGTGACGGTATCCGGCGGTTGAGTATCCGGTAACGATAACGCCGCATGGTAGCATCAAATCGGGCATGGGCATCATCGGCCATGA
>JABIWM010000199.1 GCA_018701255.1 Alphaproteobacteria bacterium
AGCCCATTATGGCCAGCGCCGATAATGGCTACATCATATGTCATGTCATCCCCCTGCAATCCACCTAACACATTTTTAAATCGTACAGGCTAAATGGCAGGCGGGCAATAGGTGATGCTTAACGATACCACTGCCATTCCAGCTGGGTGATAGTTTTATCAAAGGTTAGCCGTTCATATTCTTTGGTCGCCGAATACACATGGGTATATTCCGCCCCTAACCATGATTTGATAAAGGCGCTCTGGCTGAACATCTGATTGGCTTCTGCCCATGTTGACGGCAAGCCTTCGCGGTTTGGCGCATCATAGGCGTTTTTGATGGTCATATCCGGTGGTGTGATGCGGTTTTTGATACCATCAGCCATCGCGGCCAGAATAAGCGCGGTGGTCAGATAGGGATTAATGTCAGAACTGGCGGCGCGATGTTCTATGCGTCTGGCTGATTTGCCGCTTTCGGGGATGCGGAAGTTTACGGTGCGGTTATTCATCCCCCAGCTTTTATCGACAGGCGCATAATGGCCGGGGGCAATCCGGCGCCATGCATTGGCATTAGGTGCAAATACGGCAAAACAGTCAGCCAGATGCTGGGCAAGTCCGCCAACCGCATGTTGTAATGTAGGCTCTGATACCGGATCAGCGCCATTTTGCTCAGCCATCAGATTATTGCCTTTATCATCCCACAAGCTGACATGCAGATGAAAGCCACTGCCGGTATCATCGGCAAATGGTTTACCCATGAATGTGGCATCAATGCCATGTCGTCTGGCTACGCGGCGCGTGTGATAGCGCAATAAAGCGGCTTCGTCAGCGGCACGCAAAGCATCGGTATTATGCAGGATATTAATTTCGTACTGGCCGCGGCCATATTCAGTAATGGCAGTATCGGCCTTGACGCCAGCGGTCAGACAAGTGCGGTGAATATCATTCACTACATCCGAAAACTCATCATATGCCTCAATGCCGTAAATCTGGTTTGTTGGTTGGCTTTCGCCGGTCATCGGGATAGGCGCATATTGCCCCATGCCATTATCCAGTGAGCGATCAATCAGATAGAACTCCAGCTCTGGTGCAACAACCGGATAGATGCCCATATCATTCATGCGCGTGATAACTTGCCCAAGAATGCCGCGTGGGTCTAGGTGGTGCGGCGTGCCGTCTGTGTCCATCATCTGGATCAGACAGGCGATACTGCGTCCCGCATCATCCAGCGCGTGAAAGCTGTCCGGGACTGGCATAAAAGTAAAATCGCGATCGCCGGTATCCCATACCAGACCGGTTTCAGCAACAGATTCGCCGGTAGCATCCGTGCCAAAAACACTGGCAGGCAGAAGAATGCCCTCTTTGATCAGTTTAGGTAATGCGTCTGCTGGCAATAACTTGCCGCGCATGATACCGTTGGAATCAGCAAACATGGCGGTAATCGTTTCCATATGTGGAAATGTTTTAGCGAGTGTTTCTAGCAGTTGTGCCATGCAGGTAATTCTTTCAGTTGAACCTATTCATATTTACAAGCCATATGATTTGTTCTTTAATATGTTAATATAATTTATAACCAATAGCATATAGGAAAAAAGATGGAAACTCAGCATTTTGATCGTTTTGATGATCCTGTCGTCGCCGCCGATGTGGCGCATCATCTGCATCCATTTACCGATTACGCAGAAATGCGTGAAAAGGGAACGCGGATTATCACCCATGCTGAGGGTCATTATATTTATGATAGTGAGGGTAATAAAATTCTGGATGCCATGGCCGGGCTATGGTGTGTCAATGTCGGGTATGGCCGGCAAGAGCTGATAGATGCGGCAACCGAACAGCTGAATAAACTGCCCTATTACAACACGTTTTTTAAAACCAGTAATACACCGGCGGCAGAATTATCACAGCGGCTAATCGATATCGCACCAGAAGGCATCAGCCATGTGTTTTTTGCCAATTCCGGATCAGAAGCCAATGATACCATTGTCCGGATGATCCGGCATTACTGGGCATTAGAAGGCAAGCCCCAAAAGCAGAAAATCATTAGCCGCGAATATGGCTATCATGGTAGCACCATGGTATCGGCCAGCATGGGCGGGATGAGCGGTATGCATGATCAGGCTTGCCGTCTGCCGGATTTCGAACATATCAAGCCGCCATATGGATTTCTCTATCAGGGGAATATGGACGAAGATACATTTGCCGAGGTATCAGCCAACTGGCTCGAAGAAAAAATTACCGAATTAGGCGCTGATCATGTTGCCGCGTTTATTGCCGAACCTATTCAGGGGGCTGGTGGAGTCATTATTCCACCTAACGGCTATTTTGAACGTATTCAGGATATTTGCCGCCGTCATGATATTTTATTCGTCGCTGACGAAGTGATCACCGGCTATGGCCGCACTGGTGAATGGTTTGCCAGCAAGACGATGAATTTAAAACCTGATCTGATGGCAACAGCCAAAGGGCTAACATCCGGCTATCAGCCAATGTCAGCGGTTCTGGTTGGTGAGCGTGTGGCAGAAAAATTGATTTCCGATGGGGGTGAGTTTTATCACGGCTTTACCTATTCCGGGCATCCGGTGGCGGCGGCGGTTGCGCTGGCTAATTTGAAAGTCATAGAAGACGATGGGTTGATTGAAAAAGTCCGCAATGATACCGGCCCCTATCTGGCCGAAGCGCTTCAACGCCTAGCTGATCACCCCATGGTGGGTGAGGTACGGAGCTTTGGTCTGCTTGGTGCGGTTGAGCTGGTAGAACATAAAGACGGCCCCAAGCATTTCGCCCAGCAAGGCCATGCGGCGGTAGTTGTTCGTGATCATGCAATCAATATGGGCATGATGATCAGAGCGGTGCGTGATGGCATGATATTGTCGCCGCCACTAACCTATGAACGCGCCGATATTGACGCGACCATTGATATTCTGCACAAAGCACTTGATGCGGCAATGGATACGCTAAAGCTATCGTAAATAGCAAAGATTAGGGAAAAACAATGGATTATGTGGATTCGGATCAGGCGTTTTTAAAACAACAGATCAAAGGCACCAAGCATGAAATGACCTATGCCGGTGCATTGAGTTTTTTGCGCCGGAAATATAGCCGTGATCTGGATGGTGTTGATATCACCATTAGCGGTATTCCATTTGATGGGGCGGTAACAAACCGGCCGGGGACACGATTTGGCCCGCGTGCTATTCGGGCGGCCTCAACCGAACTGGCCAGCTTAACCGCGTTTCCATTCGGATTTGATCCGTTTGATACGCTTGCCGTGGTTGATTACGGCGATTGTGCGCTTGATCCGCATAACCCGCAAAGCATCCCTGAAACAATTACCAATCATGCGCGTGGAATTCTGGCTTCAGGGTCTAAAATGCTGACCTTTGGCGGTGATCATTTTGTGGCATTACCGCTCATTCGGGCGCATGCCGAAAAACATGGGCCGGTCG
>JABIWM010000200.1 GCA_018701255.1 Alphaproteobacteria bacterium
CGACAGGGTTTCCAGCGTGTTTTTAAAATTTGCCGCGATATCGGGATCAACATGAAAACACCCCAGATCAATACTGGCCGCTATGCGTAATCCGCTGATATCGTCATGATCATCAAATGGCATTGGTGCTATCTGGCTCAGGATATCGGCATCATCCGCGCCTTCGACACATTCCATGAATAATCGCATATCCGCGACTGTTCTGGCCAGAGGGCCAAAATGCGAAATGGTATCAAACACGGTGGACAAGATATCCATGGGGATACGGCCATGGCTGGGTTTCATCCCGAGCACGCCACATAAAGCGGCTGGAATACGAACAGAGCCGCCCATATCCGTGCCTTCGGCAATGGGAACGCAGCCAGTGGCAACCGCAACACCAGCCCCGCCAGATGATCCACCGGATGAACGTGTCGGATCAAATGGATTGCGGGTATGACCGAATAATGGTGATCTGGTAAAGCTGGAATGGGCAAATTCCGGAGTTGTTGTTCGCGCCACAATAATAGCTCCAGCATCAAGCAGGCGTTGCACCAGAACAGGTTGAGCATCTGCAATATGATATTCTAATGCCGCTGATCCACGGGTGGTGCGCTTGCCTTTTATCGGGGTGAACTCTTTAATAGCAACGGGAATGCCTTCCATCTGGCGCATCGGTAATCCATTTGCTTGCCGGTCTTTCACCAGCTTGGCGGCGGCCATGGCATCATCGTGATAGATAGACGTGAACGGGTTGAGCCGTGACTGTACGGTTTCACATCGCGCCAGACA
Source organism: Alphaproteobacteria bacterium (assembly GCA_018701255.1). Taxonomy (GTDB): domain Bacteria; phylum Pseudomonadota; class Alphaproteobacteria; order Puniceispirillales; family UBA1172; genus UBA12202. Next base: position 772 of record JABIWM010000200.1, read on the forward strand.
CTGTTCCATCATCTGGCATGGGTCAAGTGTTCCGTCTGCGATACCGGCTCTAATCTCGGTGCCTGTATATAGGGGAAAAGATTTTAACATACTGATTTAAAAAATATCTGTCATAAGAACATGGCCACATCCGGTGATGCGAATGTGGCCATGATAAGGTTACTTTTTGAGCTGTGTCCAGATAGCGTCATATAGCGCTTGTGTTTCCGGGGCACATACCTCAACAAATGTACCGGCTGGCGCATCTGCTGGCGGGTTGTTTTCTGGTGAAGTTACCAGCTCTTTGTCCAGAAACTCCTCAACGCCTTTTACGCCTGCGGTGTAGCGGGCATAATTGGTGATGGCGGCGGCGACTTCTGGTTCAAGCAGGAAGTCCATAAACTTCAACGCCGCGTCACGGTTTGGCGCATCTTTCAACAGAACAGCGCTATCAGCCCATACCAGATAGCCTTCTTTCGGGTATGAATATTCCAGCGATGCTCTTTCGGCACGCGCCTTAGCACCAAATCCGTTCCAGATCATACCGGCGGCTACATCACCGGATGCCAGCACGTCTTTAGCACCGTCAGAATTGAATGAAGCCCAGTTTTCCTTTGCGCCTTCCAGCATGGCACTTAGCTTTTTCAGCTGGCTTCTGTCGTTGGAACATTGTGGAATACCCATGTAAAGCGAAGCAAAAGCAAGCGTTTCACCAGCGGTATCAAGAACATTAATCTTGCCTTTTAATTCTTCTGGCGGGTTGAAAATGATGTCAGATGTTCGGATGTCACCGGAATATGCTTCACGGTCAACCATGAAACTGGTTGAACCCCACTGATAGGGAACGGAGCTCTGGCGTCCCATGTCAAAGCTGACATTCAGCCACTGTTCCTGAATGTTGTCAAAGTTGTTTAGCTCAGATGATTTGAACGTATCCAGCATGCCTTCGTCACGCATGATATTGATCATGTAATCACTTGGAAACGCGATATCATATGATCCCATGCCTGTGGCTTTCAGATTGGCAAGCAAAGCTTCGTTAGAATCATAGGTATCCATGACGACTTCAATGCCGGTTTCGGCAGTAAACTCATTCAATAGTTCCTGTGGGATATATTCAAACCAGTGATAGATGGTTAGCTTTTCGGCAGAAGCCGCTTGAGCAAATGACATGGTCATTGCCGCCGCACCCATAAGTGTTGCAAATTTACGCATTTTTATTCCTCCATAAACATTTATCGTTGTGTCAGATGTATTCTGTCACAATATGCAATTAATACATTATCGGATTGTTGCGTTAGAAAAAAGAGAATTTAGTTAATCATTGATTAGATATTAACTATTTACTCTGATCTCCCATGCGGCTGATAAAATAGGCAACCGTCACCAGCAGGAATGATGCGACCAGCATAAGTGTCGATATTGCCATGATATTTGGCTTAATACCCTGCTTCACCGCGCCGAATATGGCTGTTGGTAATGTTTCTACGCCAGCGCCTTTGACGAAATTGGTAATAATGAAATCATCTAGCGATATAATAAAGGCCAGCAAAAATCCGGATAGGATTCCGGGTAACATCATGGGGAAGAGGATCAGCCGGAATGTCTGGCCGGGGGTAGCGTATAAATCCCGCGCCACTTGTTCATAGACATTGGCAATGCCCTGTAATCTGGCGGCGATAGGCAGATAGGCAAAAGGAATACAGAAAACAATATGCGCCAGCAGAATGCTCAATATGCCGCGATCAAAACCGATTGAGGCAAAAAAGATCAGAGTAGCAACAGCGGTAACGATTTCCGGCACCATCAATGGCAAATTGATCAGCCCGAATGTGATGGCCTGTCCGCGAAAACGGCGACCACGGATCATGGCTAATGCCGATGCGGTGGCGATAGCGGTTGATGTGATGGCCGCACATACAGCAATAAGCAATGAGTTCACAGTCGCCTGTTTGAACCGTTCTGCTTCGGGGCCGGTGAAAACTTCTTCGTACCAGACAAAGCTAAAGCCTTTCCATACCGTAATAGACGGCGAATCGTTAAAAGAATAGATCATGACAATGATCAGTGGCGCATAGAGAATAACCAGACATAGCAGGGCAATTTCTCTGAATCCCGGATACCAGCGAATACGTTCTGATGCGTTTACCATATCAATGCCCTCCATCGTTTTGACGAATTTGCGCGCGCGCATAAAAAAGTAATATCACCATGATAATGGATAGCAGAATCATGGAAACTGCCGCCCCGAATGGCCAGTCACCAGCCTGACCCTTGAATTGTTCTTCGACCAGTGAGCCAATCATGAAATTCTTGGCACCACCAAGCAGGTCAGGAGCAAGAAACGCCCCAAGGCTGGGAATAAAGACCAGAATACATCCGGCAATAATGCCGGGACGTACTGATGGAATAACAATTTTGAACAAAGTCATCCAGCGGCTGGAATAAAGATCAGCCGCCGCCTCGGACAAGGCAAAATTATAGCGTTCTATCGATGCATATATGGGCAGAACCATAAACGGCAGATATGAATAAAACAGCCCAAGCTGGATAGCAAAGCTGGTATTGATCATGCCAATCGGTTCATCAATGATACCGCCAGATAAAAGCCAGGTATTGATAGGCCCATTATCACGGATAAGAAATTTCATCGATACCGTCCGGATCAACAGATTGACCCAGTAAGGAATGGTCACAAGAAACAGCCAGAACGCCCGCGATTTTTGCGGCCGTGTAGCAATAAAATAAGCTGTCGGAAAACCAATCAGAAAGCAGAATATCATGGCAAAAAGCGCCTGCACAAAGGAACGCCAGAAAATGCCTATATATGTCCATTCTATGCTAGGCGGTTCATCCCCGAAAAGCCCGCGATCAAAGAAAAACTGATCATAGGCTTCGAGGGAAAATTCCCATATCACGCCACCACGAAAATCCTGAACCAGAAAGGAATAAGTCAGCATAAGCAAAACTGGAATAACCAGTAAAACCCCAATGATCAGCCATGCCGGAAGCAACAACAGATGCTGTCTGCCATCAACGATAGATGTCTGGGTGCCGTCTGCAGATTTTGCGGAGTCGCCCGTTTTTTTGATAATTCCAGCCATTAGTCTGCCAACACGCGCAAGGCATGCTCAGGAATAGTAACGCTGACCTTATCGCCTTTATTTAGTGGTGTGCCGGCATCTATGCTATTTTGTTGTCTGGCGATAATACTCTCACCATCATCAAGAATAACCTGAAGCTGGGTGTCTGTTCCTAAATAGGATATTGCCTGAATAACGCC
>JABIWM010000005.1 GCA_018701255.1 Alphaproteobacteria bacterium
GAAACCATCACCAGCGAAGCCCGCGCCGCCGCCGTCCGATTGCTTGAGGGATAAGATGGAAATTAAGGATATGGCCGTTGCTGATCTGACCGAAGCAGATGCGATCAAGGAACTTGACCGGCTAGCGGCCGCGATTAGCCATCATAATCATATGTACCATCGCAACGACACACCAGAAATTAGTGACGCGGCGTTTGATGCATTGATGCGGCGCAACATGGATATTGAGGCCGCGTTTCCGCATCTGATCCGGCTGGATAGCCCAAGTTTGACAGTTGGGGCGGCGCCATCCACGCAATTTGGAAAATATCGCCATCATGTCCCAATGCTATCGCTGGCCAATGCCTTTGATAATGCTGATGCGATGGATTTTGATCAGCGGGTAAAACGGTTTCTCAATCTGCCATCCGAACAGGATATCCCCTATTCGGTTGAACCCAAAATAGACGGATTATCCATTTCGCTTCGTTATGAACATGGCAAATTAGTCGCTGGCATCACCCGTGGTGACGGGGTTGAAGGCGAGGATGTCACCGCAAATATCCGCACCATTGCCGATATTCCTGAACAGCTTACCCATTGCGATTTAGCCGTAGCGGAAATCCGGGGTGAGATTTTTATGACCAAGGCTGTTTTTTTTGCCTTGAACGAAAACCAGCAACAGACAAATAGCAAAGTATTTGCCAATCCGCGCAATGCCGCCGCCGGATCATTGCGCCAGAAAGACCCGACCATTACGGCGGCGCGGGCGTTACGGTTTTTCGCCTATGCCGCCGGTGAAATGAGCGCATGGAATGTGACCAGTCATCATGACTATCTGATGCTCTTGGAAACATGGGGGTTTGTCATTAATCCGCTTTCTGCTCTGACAGCAAATATCGCTGATGCGTTGAAACATTATGATCATATAGCCGCTATTCGCGCTGATCTGGATTATGATATTGACGGCGTTGTGTATAAAGTCGATCAGCTGGATTATCAGAACCGGCTTGGTCAGGTGAGCCGGTCGCCACGCTGGGCCATTGCCCATAAATTTCCGGCAGAAAAGGCACAAACCCGTATTCTGGGCATCGATATTCAGGTTGGGCGAACAGGAGCATTAACCCCTGTTGCGCGTTTGCAACCGGTGACGGTTGGCGGTGTTGTGGTATCAAATGCCACGCTCCATAACGAAGATTATATCACCGATAAAGATATCCGTATCGGTGATCAGGTACAGATACAAAGAGCCGGTGATGTTATCCCGCAAGTGCTGGGGGTTGATGTAGAGGCACGCGATGGTGATGAAACCGTTTTTATCTATCCGGATCATTGCCCCTCATGCGGATCACCGGCTATCCGGCCAGAAGGCGAAGTGGTGCGGCGATGCATTGGTCAGCTATCCTGCCCCGCGCAACTACTGGAACGGCTCAAGCATTTTGTTAGCCGTGAAGCTTTTGATATAGAAGGGCTGGGCGAACGCATCATAGAAGAATTGCATCAGGAAGGCATACTTAATGAACCTGCTGATATATTTCATCTGAACCAGTATCGCGATACGCTTGCCGCCCGTGATGGATGGGGTGAATTATCGGTTAACAATCTATTTTCAGCGATTGAACAACGCCGTAATATCCCCCTTGAACGGCTGATCTATGGGCTAGGTATCCGTCAAATTGGACACGCGACCAGTTTGTTACTGGCACGGCATTTCGGCACGCTGGAACAGCTGATTGCCACAGCACATGCGGCCAATGACGCGGCTAATAATGATGATGAAGCCCCTAATCAAGCCCCTAATGAAGGATGGAAAACATTGACCGGCATTGATCAGATTGGTGATAGTAAGGCACATGATATTGTCCGGTTTTTATCCGATGATCACAACCAGCAAGCCATTAACCGGCTAATGGAAGTCGTCCACCCTATCCCGCCAGAACCGGTAGCATCGGATAGCCCCGTTGCTGGCAAAACCGTTGTATTCACCGGAACATTATTGCAAATGAGCCGCGCCGAAGCCAAAGCCAAAGCCGAATTATTAGGCGCAAAAGTCGCCGGTTCCGTGTCTGCTAAAACCGATTATGTGGTAATAGGTGCCGATGCCGGAAGCAAAGCCAGAAAAGCCGAAGCATTAGGCGTAACCATTCTGGACGAAGAACGCTGGTTGGCCTTAACCCAAAGCTAATGAAAGGGTTTTAATATCCCCTTAAAGTGGGGCGGTATTTCCCATGAGCCATGTTAAGGGTTTCGTATCATTCAGTGCTTTTATGGCCGGCATCAATTTATCCCTGACATCTTCATGATACTGATCTACCCATGCCCGTTCGGTTGCCGTTAACAGGGAAACATCAATCAGACGGCGATCAAACGGCACCCATGTTACATGCTCAAAACCAAGCATATCGTTTTGCCTATCAACAACAATAACCAGATTTTCAAGCCGGATTCCAAAATGACCATGACGGTAATAGCCCGGCTCATTCGATAGCACCATGCCTTTGCACAGGCTGTTACCACTTCGCGGCGATATGCTAACCGGCCCTTCATGCACGCTTAATGCACAGCCGACACCGTGACCTGTTCCATGGGCATAATCCAGCCCGACATTCCACATGGATTGGCGGGTGATGGCATCAATCTGTATTCCTGTTGTACCAACCGGAAAGATTTGGCTGTCCAGTGCAATATGCGCTTTCAGCACATGGGTATAGCAAAACGCCGCATCCGGCTCTGGCTCACCAATGGCGATTGTGCGCGTGATATCAGTAGTCGCATCATGATATTGCCCGCCGGAATCGATCAGATATAAACTGTTCTGATGAAGCGGTGCGTTAGTGTCTTGGGTCGCGCGATAATGCACAATCGCGCCATGTTCTCCACTGGCTGAGATAGCACCAAAACTATCCCCTAAATATCCATCAACTTGCTGACGGAAAGATTGCAGCTTATCGCTTGCTTCTGTTTCTGTGACAACGCGCGCTGATGCATGTTCATCCAGCCATGCCAGAAACCGGATCATAGCCACTGCATCACGGCAATGCGCGGAACGGAACCCATCCTGTTCAACGGTATTTTTCACCGCTTTCATCATTTTCAACGGATGTCCGGACTTTATAATACTAGCACCGGATACGGTTAGCGCATCCGCCATCGCCATAGGCGTTTGCGCTGGATCAAGCCAGAATGTTTTGCCTTGGCCAGTGTTCAGATATGCCATCATATCTGAGCGCGGCATGATCCGTATCTGGCTTTGATCAATGGTGATATCCTCACCACCATCATAAAATATCGTGACTATCTGATCTTCAGATAAAATAGCAAATGCCAGCATGACCGGCGTATGGCTAAGATCAGCTGCCCGAATATTCAGAATCCAGGCCAGTTCGGCCGGATCACAAATCAACATCTGATCCACGCCAATGTCACGCATCGCATCAGCCGCCAATTTAATTTTTTCGGCTCTGGGCTGGCCATGATGACGCGCCGCTACATCCCACGGCGCTGATATATGTGGCGCCGGACGATCTGGCCATATCTGATCAATCAGGTTTCCGGCAATAGCTACCAGAGTGATATTTTTATCTTCCAGCGCGGATTGCAATTGATCATGCCCCGCCATCGTCATGAGCATCGGATCAAACCCAACGCGCTTACCCGGCAGATGGGCGGCAATCCAGTCAGACAGTTTCGCATCCGGCATGACCTTGCATTGCCAGTCGCTATTCGTTTCATTCTGCATCTGGATAGTATAGCGGCCATCGCTGAACAATATCGCCGCATCCATGGTAACAATGGCAATTCCGGCCGAACCGCTAAAGCCGGTCAACCATGCCAGTCTTTCGTCTGCTGGTTGAACTTCTTCGCCTGAAAACGCATCCCCACGCGGGATCAGATAAGCATCAATTTTGGCCGCTATCATAGCTTGCCGTAACGCCTGAACAGATGCCAGTTTATCAGCCATGATCACCCTCACCGTCAGATTTAAACGGTTTTTCCATCAATACCGCCATCCAGTCCCCTATCGGCAGGCTCTCGACATGTGATAATCCGGCCGCTTCATGGGCGGCTATCACATCCTCCGCATGTTTCAAATTAAGTCCGGAAAGGATAATTTTTCCGCCTTCCCCTAACGCTTTGGCCGCATCATCGGCCATGGCAATTAATGGCAGTGGCAGGATATTGGCCATGATCACATCATATGGCATATGATCGGCCACTAACGCCGATTGATACCCGTCTGATATGCCGCATGTGATCTGATCTTCGGTGTGGTTATGTGTGACATTTTCCTGCATGACCGCAACAGCCACCGGATCATTATCAACCGCGATAATACGGCTAGACGGATTAATCTTGGCCGCCGCCATGGCCAGGATACCGCTACCGGCACCAATATCGGCAATCATTACATTACCATGCGGCTTAATATGTTTTTCGGCAAGCAGGATACAGCCATGCGTGGTGGCGTGATTACCTGTCCCGAATGCCATACCTGCATCTAGCTGAATGCCGGTTTTTCCAGTTGGTACATCATCCGTAATATGCGTTCCGTAAATCCAGAACCGGCCAATATCTAGCGGTTTCATATCCAGCCAGTTTTTTTGTAGCCAGTCTATATCCGGAACCGCGCTGATCACCGGCTGGGTTAGTTGCATGGCAAAATCAGTTTTCAGAACTTGCGCTGCCAGATCAAGCCGCGTCTGGTCTGGCTTTATCTGACAAATACAGATCACATCCCATGGCTCATCATCCTGATCACGCAAAAAGCTGACGGTGTCTGCATCTGACGCCGCTTGTAGAATCTCTCCGGCGATATCTTGCTCACCGGTAAGCTTTAATGTGACTTGCCAGATGCTCATAATTACTGCTTTCCTGCGCGTTCAACAAAACTGGCAACCAGTTTTTTCTCGCCGGCTTTATCAAAGGCAATGGTCAGCTTATCACC
>JABIWM010000033.1 GCA_018701255.1 Alphaproteobacteria bacterium
CAGGCGTGTTTCATCACCGGCAACAAGCATGGAAAGTCTGGGTGAAACGGTGAACCCGTTTTCTGCCAGATCAATACCTGCCACGAACAGATCTGGCCATTTATGCTTTCCCCAACGCTGATGCGCATCAAGCATTAATGCCGGAACGCCCGGTACCCCAACAGACTTGCCGCCTATGACGGCATCGTAAAACCCTAACGGCTTACCGGTGTCGTCCTGAAATAAATCAGGGGTGACATGACGCGAGGCCGTTTCTCTGCCGTCTATTGTTGTGATCTGGCCTGTTTCTGCATCAAACCAGATAAGAAAAGCGCCACCGCCCAACCCTGAGCTTTGCGGTTCAACCAGCCCAAGCACAGTTTGTGCCGCTATCATGGCATCGGCGGCTGATCCGCCGTTTTCAAGGATCGCCGCTCCAGCTTCAACAGCATAAGGGTTTGCTGCCGAAATCATCCAGTTTTTTGATATCACTGGCTGACCCTGATGCTTTTTTTCCAGGGCATCATTCAAATCAATGGCGAATGTATGGCTAACAAACGGGGCGGAAATAAAAATCACTAGAAATGCCAGATATTTATACAATGCATTTTCCTCTTATGCTTAATCATTCAACAATAAAATGACCAGAAAAAGGGTACCAAATACAGGCCAGCATATAAAGCATATCTCTTCATTTTCGTATCAATTTTGAAATGCCAATGCCAAAAGCCCGCCCAATAAATACCAGGTCCAATAAATACCAAGTCATGATGTCCAGATGGTTTATATTTTCCTTATATGACTTGCTTGTTTATTGTTATTTATGGCGTTAAGAGATAAATAAAAAATTTGATTGCATCTTAATATAATTCTTGGCAGAAAATAATATTAAGTGCATTAAAAACTGTGATCACAGTTTTTAATGTGACTTGTTGCTAAGGAGTGTTACATGTTCGATAGACAAGCGTCAGAAATAGACAAATTACGCCAGGAATTATCAGAATTACAGTCACTTAGCCGCGATCAGGCGCGGACAATGTCACCCAGTTTCTATACGTCCGATGATTTCACGGCATTGGAAAATGAGCATGTTTTTCGTAAAGAATGGATTTGCCTTGGTCATGTTGGTGAGATACCGAATCCGGGGGATTTTTTCACCACAGAATTAGCTGGTGAACAATTGCTGATTTCCCGTGGAAAAGATGACGCTGTTCATGTTCTTTCCAATGTTTGCCGCCATCGGGGTAATATGGTTGAAACCGCTGCCAGCGGAAACCGGCGCAGCTTTGTATGTCAGTATCATGCTTGGACCTATGATACCGATGGTCAGCTGAAAACCGCGCCATTAATGAAAACCGCAAAAAACTTTGATAGCAAAACCTGTCGCCTGCCAAACTTGCCTTCCGAAGTCTGGAATAATTTTATCTTTGTTAATTTAAGTGGTGAGGCAGAGCCTTTAGCGCCACAATTGAAAACCCTCGATGGGCTTCTTAAAAACTATCATAATGATGAACGCAATCTGCTTTTCAATGATGAAGCGGTCTGGAATACCAATTGGAAAAACCTTACCGAAAACTTCATGGAAGGTTATCATATTTTTGCGACACATCCCAAAACACTGCAACCCATGACACCTACGCAACTGTGTAAGAAAGTGCCGGGCGAAGAACGCTGGTCAGCTTATCTGTCATATTATGACGCGGCATATCCGCCACGCGGCCCGTTCCATGAAGATATGACCGAAGACGAGCAAAACCATACCGTCATGTTCAATATCTTCCCCAGTTTTGTAGTAGCTGTTGCCGCCAATTATACGCTTTATCTATGTCTGCGTCCGGCTGGCGCGGACAAAGTTGCTATTCGCTGGGGGATATCCGGTTTCAAGTCAGACCCGAATGATCCGGAAGTAGTTGACTATATTAATCTTTGCAAGGCATTCAACGGCGAAGACAGAGAAAAATTAGAAACATTGCAAAAAGGCCAGAATTCACGATTTTATCATCATGGCCCACTTGCACCGGATGATCTGGAAGGCACGATTTGGGATTTTCTGCACTACATGGGGCGAACACTAGGCGCTGATCGTGATCTGGGGTAAACATTTATGGCTAATATTACCTATATTGAATTTAATGGCACCACGCATACTGTCGAAGTAGCTGATGGTAAATCAGTAATGGAAGGCGCGCGCGATAACAGCATCCCCGGCATTGAAGCCGATTGTGGCGGTGCATGTGCGTGTTCAACCTGTCATGTATATATTGCGCCTGAATGGGTGGAGAAATTACCAGCCATGGGAGTCATGGAAGAAGAAATGGTCGATTTTGCCTATGCCTCTGATCCTGCGCGTTCCCGGCTCACTTGCCAGATTAAAGTCACTGATGATCTGGACGGGCTGATTGTTCACCTGCCCGAAAAGCAGATATGATATCATATCATTAGCAATGCGTTGACCGATCCATCTGGCGACAAATCATAAACAGATGGTCACCGGGTTCTACCAATGGGTTCCGGCGTTGTACCGCAACAATCCCGTCTTGTGGAGAATGTATTTCTGCCAGGATTTCCCCGACATTGTGGCTGTGATAAATCGTTGCCAGATGGTCGCCAGTTTTGACTGTCTGGCCAAGCGCAATATCCCAGCTAGCCAGTCCATCATGCGCCGATGTGATATATGACACATCATGACTAACATCAATCAACCGTGTTTCTTTTGGGGGAGATATTGTGGCGTTTAATGTATACATCCCAAGATAATTGAGAACGCCATAAACCCCGCTTAACCCTGTGGCAACAGAGGCTGGCGAAAGACTCCCCATGCCGCCAAGCTCACAAGACAGAAAGCGTGTGGCCTGCTGATAAGCTGCCGTATCAAAATCACCGCCTGTTCCATCTATGTTTTGCAGCATGGTGAAATCAGCCCCGAAAGCATCTGCTAATGTGAGATTGGCCTGATTTAAATGATCATCCGCCCCCCAGCAAAGATATCCGCAATCGATATATTTTGTTGCTGTTCCGCCAGAATGAAAGTCCAGAATGACATCTGCCATTGGTATCAGATGCTGATTAACAAAACCGGCGA
>JABIWM010000201.1 GCA_018701255.1 Alphaproteobacteria bacterium
ACCATGATGGAAACCAACGGCGTGTCCGCTGGTATATCAATCATTAGCGCCAGCGGTTCACCAAAGCCGCGCCCACCGGGTAATTTATCAATGGATAGCGTATAAAAACGGCCATTTTCCAGCCCGATAATCAACCGGTCGGTGCTATCTGCATGAACATGGAATTTCGGGGCATCCCCCTCACGGAACCGGATATCGGCATCTGGCTCAATACGGCCTTTCATGCTTCTGATCCAGCCATTTTCCGAACAGACAATGGTGACCGGTTCTTTCTCGACAAGCATTTCAGCCGGATCACTATCCAGCACCGGTTGCGGTTCAATCCGTGTCATCCGCTGATCAGTTTTGATAAACTGCCCACGCATGGATTTTATGTTAGCGGTAATTATCGCCCGCTGGCGGCTTTCATCTGCCATTATGGCATTCAGATCAGATTGTTCGGATTGCAGATCATCACGCTCTTTACGCAATTCCATTTCTTCCAGTTTACGCAACGATCTGAGCCGCATATCAAGAATGGCATTCGCCTGATTTTCATTAAGCCCGAACCGTTCCATCAAACGCGGTCTGGGGTGATCTTCTTCACGGATAATGGCTATCACCACATCCAGATTAAGATATACTACCAGATAGCCTTCCAGCACTTCCAGCCGGATAGCAATTTTGCCCAACCGGTGCAATGACCGGCGGCGCAATACCACCAGTTGATGATCAATCCATGCCAGCAAAGCATCCCTGATAGACATCACCCCCGGCGTTCCTGTGGCATCTAGCACATTCAGGTTAAGCCCGATCCGGTGTTCCAGCTCTGTCATCCGGAACAGATTTTCCATCAGCAATGCCGGATCAATCCGCCGCGATTTGGGTTCAATCACCAGACGGATATCTTCGGCAGATTCGTCCATAATATCCGCAATGAAAGGCAGTTTTTTGGCTTGCATTAATTCGGCCATTTTTTCAATTAATCTGGCTTTCTGCACCTGATATGGGATAGCCGTGACAATGATTTTCCAACCGCCGCCTTTTTCGGTTTCACATTCCCAAGCCGCCCGCAAACGGAATGCCCCACGGCCAGTGGCATAGGCTTCGGCCAGTTGTTCCGGTGCTTCGATCAGAATACCGCCAGTCGGGAAATCGGGGCCTTTGATAAAATCCAGCATCTTGGCATGGCTAGCGTTTGGATATTTGATCAGATGCAGGGCGGCATCAATCAGCTCAATCACGTTATGCGGCGGGATAGATGTAGCCATCCCCACCGCGATCCCCTGCGCCCCGTTAGCCAGCAAATTAGGGAAAGCGGCTGGCAGGATAATCGGCTCCTCGCCTTCGCCATCATAAGTTTGGCGGAAATCAACTGCGTCTTCGTCAATTCCATCAAGCAATAGCTGGGCGACCAGCGTCATTCGTGCCTCGGTATAACGCATGGCGGCGGCATTATCGCCATCAATATTACCGAAATTGCCCTGCCCATCGACCAGCGGATAGCGCATGGCAAACTCTTGGGCTAACCTGACCATGGCATCATAAATAGCGGCATCACCATGTGGGTGGAACTTACCCATCACATCACCAACCACACGCGCTGATTTTTTGAACCCCTGCCCCGGATCAAGCCGCAGCAATCGCATGGCATAAAGCAGACGGCGATGCACCGGTTTTAACCCATCACGCACATCAGGCAATGACCGGGATGTAATCGTTGATAGCGCATAAGCAAGATAACGCTGGCTTAGCTCAGATGAGAAATCGGTTTTGATTAATTCGTTTTCAGCCATGCTATCCTTTATCCTTCTCCAGTAGAGGGATCATCTATCATTGTTTCGGGCGGCATATCCTGACCAAATTGCATCACCACCATATCCTGCAATCGCTGTCTTGCTTCGGCCATGGGTTGATGATGCACACCAAAAATCTGCCGTGCAATAAAATGTCCGGTCATACGAATACCATTGATTACATCTTCTTCAAGTGATTTTGACTCTCCACCCAGAAAACCCGGTAAAACCAGCAAGCGTGGCGTATGCTCACCAGCCGCATCCAATGTTACTGCCGCGCCGCTTCTGGGGCTGACATAACGCAATCCTTCGGTCACGCCACTAACCGCACAGCGTTGTAATTCCAGCCCGAAACCGGCCACCGCCAGCAATCCGATTTCCCAGCGAATATACGCGGCCAGCCATAACGGTGTTTCCACATCCGATGATAATAACCCTATCATGGCTTCGGTTGCATCAAATACCGTTGAAACCGGCTCTCTTTCTGCCACCGCCCCCTGCACCAATGCACAGATAGATGTTAACGCCATCAACCGCATCCGGTCATTCATAATTCTAGCGGCATTAGCATCGATTAATTCTATGGTCATGCCGCCCAGATGTTCATCCAGTCTGGCACGAAAGCTGATGGCCACCTGATTCCCCGGCTGGGCAACTGGCCGCATGGCACGGGACTGGCCGCCACGAATAAGCCCCGCATAACGGCCATGATCTTTCGTTAACACCTGCACAATCGCCGCATGTTCGCCATGCGGTCGGCAATCAATGATAATACCGTTATCTGTCCATTCTGGCATGATCAGGCGTTGAAGTCTAAACCCCAATCCCTATATCGGGCGGGATCATCTAGCCAGTTTTTGCGGTATTTGACATGGGTGAACAGATGCACCCGACGATCCAGCATGGTTTCCAGTTCCTGACGCGCGGCTTTACCGATGCGGCCAATGGTTTTCCCGCCCTGACCTAATATGATGCCGCGATGGCCTTCTCTTGCGACATAAATCGAACAGCGGACTTCGGCGCTTCCGTCTTCGCGTTCTACCCATTGTTCGGTTTCAACGGTCAGCTGATAGGGCAATTCTTCGTGCAGATTCAAAAACAGCTTTTCGCGAACAATTTCTGCCGCCAGCAACCGTTGCGGCAAATCCGATAAATCATCCGGATCATATAGATAAGGACTGTCCGGCATCTGGTCTGCCAGCCAAGCCAGAATATCATCTGTGCCTTTTGCTTTTTCTGCCGATACCATGAATATTTTTGAAAAGTCATATATTTCGGATAATGCGCTCGTGCGTTTCATCACATGTTCTGGCGTGGTCAGATCAATCTTGTTAAGGATCAATCCGGCCTTCACCTGTCTTTGCTTAATGCTTTCCAGAATACGCATGGTATCCGCATCAATCTGTGCGCGCGCCACATCATGCACCAGCATGATAACATCACTGTCACCGGCGCCTTGCCACGCGGCGCTAACCATAGCCCGATCCAGCCGCCGTTTGGGTTGGAAAATGCCGGGGGTATCCACAAAAATCACCTGACTCTCGTCTTTCATGGCAATGCCGCGAATACAGCTTCGGGTGGTTTGCACCTTGGGCGTGACGATAGATACTTTCTGCCCGATCATTGTATTCATTAAGGTCGATTTTCCCGCATTCGGGGCACCGATAAGTGAAACGAAACCTGCTTTGGTCATTTGGTTTTTGCTTTCTTTAACATATGTGTCTTTTGTTTAATCTGTTGTTTTTGGGCATATTGGTCTAGCCATGCTTGTGCGGCATGTTGTTCGGCCAGACGGCGTGATCCGCCTTTTGCTTCTGCTGAATACTGATCCAGCGTCACGGTGACCGTAAACTCCGGCTGATGATCAGGGCCTTTGCGATCTGTGACAGCGTATTCGGGCAAATGGGCAAAATGTTTTAATCCATATTCCTGCAACAGCGATTTAGCATCTTTTTCTACTTCATGGCTATTGGCCAGTTTATCCTGCCATATCGATAGCACAACGCGTCTTGCTTCGTCATAACCGCCATCACGCCAGATAGCACCAATCAATGCTTCCAGCGCATCGGCCAGCACCTTATCATTGGTGGCAAGCCCTGTATTTTCTTGAACCAGTAACGCATCACCAAGTGATAATGCCCGCGCCTGTTCGGTCATCATGACATTATCAACACAATCATGATAAAGCCGGGTTAGCACGCCTTCACGCTCATCAGCCACTTGGGTGAAAATCGTGTCGGCAATGATCAGATTAATGACTCTATCGCCAAGGAATTCCAGACGTTGATTATTAACGCTATTGCTGGATTTATCGGATAATGCACCCGCCGCACCTGTTATACTGGGATGGGTCATTGCCTCAACCAGCAATGTGTTATCATTAAAATGATAGTCGATCTGATCTTCCAGTGCTTTCTGCGCGATAAGGATATGCTGTGGTAATTCCGGCTTGGTTCTGCCCATCTAGTTGATACCCATCCCGATACGGCTAAAGCGGATAGCAGATGGCCATTTCCATAACTCCCAGATACGGGCATTACCATTATGTGAGAAAAACAGAAACTCCGCGCGCCCGATCAGATTTTTTTCCGGCACATTGCCGACTGACATCCGGCTATCGTTTGATCTGTCCCTGTTGTCACCCATGAAGAAATAATGCCCCGCATCGACCAGAAATTCTCGCGTGTTATTTGATAAAGGATAAGGTTTATCCATACGCTCAAAAATCACATATTCGCGGCCATTAGGCAATGTTTCCATAAATGCCTCTACCGCCGGATCAGCCGCCGCCGGATCAGACGGATCAAGGCTATATTCTTCACGCGGCATTTGCTGGCCGTTAATATAGAGAATGCTATCAATCACCTGAATACGGTCACCGGGCTTACCAACCAGACGTTTGATATAATCAACGCCTTCGTTACCCGGACGTCTGAATACCACAACATCACCATATTCCGGTTCACCGCGCCATACCCTGTCCTTGATGGGGATCACGCCAAACGGGAAAGAATAGCGCGAATAGCCATAGGAATATTTGGAAACAAACAGATAATCGCCAACCCGCAAGGTAGGGATCATTGACCCCGATGGAATGCTAAACGGTTCAAACAGAAATGACCGGAACAGCACAGCGATGACAATCGCCCAGAATATGGTCTTGGTAAAATCCAACCATGACGACGGTTTCTTTTCCATCACTGCCTCTTTCCCATTCTCGCTATTTAATTAGCGCTATTTAATTAGCGCTATTCCATCACATATAGCATCATTTGCACCATAACTTATGGTGTTATGGCGCAGAAAACACTACAAATGCAAGTGCCAAGCCTGCCGCATCTGAAATTGAGATATCAATTTGCCAGTTTTTATCTGTCTTTGCATTCGCCGCCGCCAGAGCAGTGCCATGTAATATGACAATCGGCGCACCGGCCTGATCGGGCAGAATTTCAATATCATTCAGCGCAATAACCGCTTGCCGGTCAGCATTAATCGCTTTCCAGACAGCTTCTTTTGCGGCAAATCTGGTCGCCAGAAAATCCATCCGGCGGCGGCCACGTCCGGCGGCGGCTTCCTGTTCTGCCAATGTATAGATACGGTTGAGAAATCGCGCACCCAGACGATGGCAACTGGCTTCAATCCGTTTGGTTTGCGTGATATCTGTCCCTGTTCCAATGATCATTGCTGACGCGCTTCATCCATCAATCGCCGCATTTCGATAATGGCTGGCTTTAATCCCATCATCACCGCCTCACCCATAAGAAAATGCCCGATATTAAGCTCCACGACTTCGGGTAAGGCCGCAATCGGGGCGACATTATCAAATCGCAAACCGTGGCCTGCATGACATTCCAGCCCTAGTGACTGGCTCAACCGGGCGGCGGCTTTAATGCGGTTGAATTCCATATCCCTGTCCATACCGGCAGGCAGATCACAATAACGGCCAGTATGTAATTCAATGATATCAGCCCCCAGATCAGCAGATGCCTTGATCTGATCATCATCAGCTTCGATAAATAGCGATATTCGGATGCCGGCATCTTTGAGCTTGGCCAGAATGGGGGTAAGACGCCCCCGAAGCCCCAGCACATCAAGCCCGCCTTCTGTTGTGACTTCTTCGCGGTTTTCCGGCACGATGCAAGCGGCGTTCGGCCGGGTATCCAGCGCGATATTACACATGTCTTCTGTTGCCGCCATTTCCAGATTTAAAGGCAGGGATATAGCCGCCATCAATGCCGCCAGATCATGTTCACGGATATGCCGGCGGTCTTCGCGCAAATGTGCCGTGATGCCGTCCGCGCCGGCCTGTTCTGCTAATAACGCGGCTTTTACCGGATCAGGATGAACCCCGCCGCGAGCATTACGAAGTGTCGCCACATGATCAATATTTACCCCAAGCCGCAACGCTGGCGGCAAGCTAGACATGCTGGTCATATTTTTTCCCGTTCAACGCTTTCAACAAACTGGTTGGATCGCATAGCCGCCAGAATAGCATTCAAATGCCGGATATGGGTTACTTCTACATCCAGCTGGAAACGGAAAAAATCCGTTGATCGTTCGCGCAAGTGGATGTTGCTGATATTGCCCTCATACTGGCTGATCAGCTTGGTGATGGAGGCAAGGCTACCCGGTTCATTTAGCAGAACAACAATCAATCGTCCGGTCACGCGTGACGGCCCGTCTTTGTTCCATTCAATTTCCAGCCATAATTCGGGCATATTGGAAAACTTTTCCAGAATAGAGCAATCTACCCTATGCACCGTAATGCCCTTGCCCGTGGTAATAATTCCAACAATATGTTCACCCGGCAAGGGATAACAGCAATGCCCGTGATGCACGGCCATGCCCTGAACCAGCCCTTTGATATCAAAAGCCGGATTTTTATTGGCATCACCACCGGATTTATCCCGCTTTGATATCAGCCGTAATTCCGGCTCAAGCTTTGCCATCACCTCAATCGTTTTGACCGACCCCTCACCAATTAGCGCATAAAGATATTGAACCGTTTCAGCCTCAAAGCTGATCAGACATGGCTTTAGCATATCATCGGATAATTCCAGATTATTCTTGCGGCAATCTTTTTCCAGCAACGCCCGCCCAAGACGCGAAAACTCAGCTTCTTTTTTCTGCCGGATAAAGCGGCGCAACGCTGATCTGGCGCGGCCTGTCACCATGAAATCTTCCCATTCGGCGTTTGGGATAGCGTCAGAGCTGGTGATAATTTCAATCTGATCACCATTAGTCAGTGTGGTGGCTAATTGCCGGTGTTTGCCATTAATGCGAACGCCAACGCAAGTATTGCCGATATCCGAATGGACAGCATAGGCAAAATCAATCGCGGTGGCATCATGGGGCAACCCGATAAGCCGGCCTTTCGGGGTAAAGCAGAATACCTGATCCCGATACATTTCCCGTTGCGTGTTTTCCAGAAATTCTTCGGATGTTTCCGCATTGCTGAGAATTTCCCGAAATGCTTTCAGCCAGTTGAACGCGCTGACTTGTGACGGATTGATCTGGGTTTTGCCGGATTTATAACGCCAATGCGCGGCCACGCCATCCTCAGCCACCCGATGCATATCTTCGGTGCGTATCTGTACTTCGATTTTTTTCTTGAACGGCCCGATAATGGACGTATGGAGCGATTGATATTTGTTCGTTTTCGGCGTTGAGATATAATCTTTAAACCGCCCCATCACCGTTTGATAGCGGGTATGCAACAATCCAAGCGCGCGATAACAGGTCGGGATATCATCAACAATAATCCGGAATGCCATCACATCCGATAATTCTTCCATATCCACATTTTTAATTTCGGTTTTTTTCCAGATGGAATAGAGCGTTTTTGCCCGGCCGGTGACTTGGCAAGTGATCTGATCGTCAGCCAGCACATCATGAATTTCTGCTTTGATTTGCTCGATGATATCCTTTGAGCTTTCGGTCAGCTTTTCCAGCCGTGTCTGTAAGGATTGCCGCTGGTTTTCATGCAAAACCTGAAATGAGATATCTTCGAGTTCATGCTGAAGACTGGATAGCCCGATACGTTCCGCCAGTGGCGCAAAAATACTTAATGTTTCCTGAGCGATACGGTTGCGTTTTTCTATCGCGGATATGCCAAAAATTGTCCGCATATTATGCATGCGGTCGACCAGTTTCACCAACAGAACCCGAATATCATCACTCATAGCCATAAACAGCTTGCGAAAGTTTTCGGCTTGCTTGTTATCGCTTTGCATTTCCATCTGGGTCAGTTTTGTTACGCCATCAACCAGATTGGCAATTTCTTCGGAAAACAGGGATTTAATATCATCCAGAGTGACGCTGGTATCCTCAACAACGTCATGCAATAACGCGGTCACAATCGTTGACGGGTCGAGATGCATATCCGCCAGAATAGCCGCGACCTCAACCGGATGGGTGTAATATGGCTCACCTGATGAACGCGTCTGGCCTTCATGTGATTTTTTGCAAAACGCATAGGCGCGCGTGATTACATCCGCATCAAGATGCGGATAATACGGTTTAATCCGATCAATAAGATGTTCGGCGGTTAATACCGGCAATATCGTATCCATGTTTATAGAATCGCACGCAAACACTAATCATGCCAAGCAAAAAGCACAAAAAATGATAAATATATAAAGCCAGACAGGTTATGCAGACAGAACGTTCGGGTTCCGGCATATCAGTAAATGGAAACGGACGACGAATTAGGCGTCTTCGTCTGCCCCTAAACCAGTATCGCCAAAGCCGCCTTCATCCGCAAAACTGCCTTCGTCTGCGGCGAACATATTGTCCGCTGGCGTATCTTTGGCTGTATCTGCGATTGAGGTGTCTTCTGTTCCGGATGATTCCAGATGCATGCCGCTATCATCACCAATCTGGTCAGCACCTTCATTGGCATAGGCAGAAATATCATCCTTGGCAATGCTTGCTGCTTCGTCATTAGACGTTTGTTCTTCTTCGCGGCGGCTAATTTGCTGCAAGCTTTTGATCAGGTCTTCTTGTGTTTCTTCGGTTGAGATGGTTTCAGCCGCAATTTCGCGCAAAGCAACAACCGGATTTTTGTCGTTATCACGGTCAACCGTTAACGGGTCACCTGATGAAATGCCGCGGGCACGTTGTGCGGCGGTTAGGACAAGATCAAAACGGTTACTGATTTTTTCAATGCAATCTTCGACGGTGACGCGTGCCATTTCTCAACTCCATATGTTGCGAAACTGGTTTATAATCAATTTATCCAGAAAATACAATAGCAGACATCATGAGCAGACATCACGCGCTTCTGTTGTTTATTATGTGTCTGAAATATCCAACCAGAAACAGCTATTCCGGTCTGATATTTTGATCATCAAGTTCTGCAATCAGCGCATCAACAGACTTGCCCATGACCGGATGCACCCAATCACGCACCATATCGCGCAACGGATATAGAACAAAAGCACGTTCATGCATGCGGGGATGCGGCAAAATCGGGTTATCAGCGTTGATCCGTCCATCATAATCAACAATATCGATATCAATAACACGCGCTTCGTTCCGCGTGATCCGAATACGCCCCATATCAGATTCTACCGCGTGAATAGCCGCGATCAGCTGTTCCGGCGATAATGTCGTTTCCACCGCAACAACAGCGTTATAAAACCATGGTTGATCAGATACCGGCACGGGTTCGGTGCGATACCATGGCGATACACCAATAACCGTCAATCCCGTATCCTGTGCCAGACGATCTATCGCGGCAAGGCATCCGGATTTCGGATTTTCATGTCCGGTTATTGACAAATTGGCACCAATGCCCAAATATGCTTTATATTTTGTTTTCATAGTATTTGTTTTTTTACGTTGCGGTTGGGTCTGATGATTGCCTGATTTGTTTTTATGTTGCAACGTTATTATTTTACCCGATTGTTATTTGTGATTGACCTATTTATACAAAACAACTTTTTTTAAGCTTCAAAGAAAGAATAATAATGCTAAAAATAAAACCTGATCAGCGATTTGCTGTCTTTATTGACGGCTCCAATTTTCATGCTAGCACCAAGGCGCTCAATTTCGATGTTGATTTCGAAAAACTGTTGCGCATCTTGCGGGAATCCGGACATCTGGTTCGGGCGTATTATTATACGGCTTTGCCAGATAACAATACCGAATATTCACCAATTAAACGTATTGCCGATTGGCTGGATTATAATGGTTATACCGTTGTATCAAAGCCATGGCGTGATTTTACCAATAGCGAAACTGGCCAGCGCCGGATCAAAGGCAATATGGACATGGAACTAGCGCTGGATATGATCAAACTAGCCAATCATGTGGAACATGTGGTGCTGTTTTCCGGTGATGGTGATTTCTGCCGGCTTCTGCAAGAAGTGCAGGATAAGGGCGTTAGTGTTACCGTCATTTCCAGCAATAAACTGGTTGCTGATACCTTGCGCCGGCAAGCTGATGATTTCATCGAAGTCAATCAAATCCGCCATCTGATCGAACGTGATCAGCAGGAATTTGATCACCAGCAAAATGATCAACAGGCGCATTACCAATCAGATGATGGCATTGGTGAGGCAACCGTTATCAGCAGATCGGATTAACATGACGATTAATCCGCCACAAGACTGCCCTCTCTGCCCCAGACTTGTTGCCTTTCGCCAGCTTCAGCAGGATAAGTTTCCGGACTGGTACAATGCGCCGGTTCATGGTTTTGGCGCATTGGATGCTAAGGTTGCTGTGGTTGGGCTTGCCCCCGGATTGCGCGGGGCAAACCGGACTGGTCGGCCATTTACTGGTGATTATGCCGGCCATCTGTTGTTTCAGATGATGCTGGCTCATGGCTGGGCAACCGGCACATTTGATCCTGATGGTAATGATGATCTGGCATTGCATGGGGCGCGGATCATTAATGCTGTGCGCTGTTTGCCACCACAAAATAAACCACTCCCCATAGAAATCACGACCTGTCGCCAGTTTCTGGAAAAAGAACTGGAACGGATGGCTTCAATTAAGGTTTTCCTGACGCTTGGCCAGATTGCCCATGTCACCTTGCTGGATATGCTAGGCTTGCGGCGGCGCGATTATGGGTTTTGTCATGGCGGTGAGTGGCAACTGGATGATGGCCGGATGATTGTTTCATCCTATCATTGTTCCCGATACAACACCCAAACCAAGCGGTTAACCGAAGATATGTTCAATGATATCTTTACCCGCATAAATCAGATTATTGATCACCCTTAAGCACGCGTGCCTTTTGGCGATCCCAGTCACGGCGTTTGATGGCTTCGCGTTTATCGTGTTTTTTCCGGCCTTTGGCTAACCCTAGCGCGACCTTGGCTATCCCGCGATCATTAAAATAAATGCTCAACGGCACCACCGTCATACCATCACGATTGATATGACCAAGCAGACGATTTTGTTCTTTCTTTTTCAGCAACAGATAGCGAATACGCTTGGGGTGATGATTGTCACGGGCACCGTTATATTCCGGAATATTGGCATTAATCAGCACAAGCCGGCCGCTTTCTTCGCCGGCATAAGCCTCAGCAATGCTGGCACGGCCAAGCCGCAAGGACTTAACCTCACTGCCAAAAAGCACAAGCCCAGCCTCCATCGTCTCAATAATATCATAATCGTGACGCGCCTTGCGATTTTCTGCAACACGCCCCACCGATATATTTGAGGCCATAATGATCCCCTGTTATAGCCTAGCTGATAAGCTGAAGCTGTTGCATGATATGTTTAATGGATTGCTTGGACGCATCAGATATAGCCGTCATCGGCAGACGCATGTCTTCGCTTCCCATTCCCAACAGACTAGCGGCGTATTTAACCGGCCCCGGGCTGGTTTCACAGAACATGGCACTATGAAGCGGCATCAGACGGGCATTGATCGCCATCGCGCCAGCAATATCGCCTTTATTCCATGCCGCGTGCATTTCAGATAGCAAACGCGGAGCTATATTTGCCGTGACAGAAATACAGCCATGGCCGCCAGCGGCACGAAATGGCAAAGCTGTTCCGTCTTCACCAGATAACAGACTAAAACCGGAACCAATGGCATTGGCCAGTTTTGTTGGCCGGGATAAATCCTCTGAGCTATCCTTAACCCCGATAATATTTTCATGTTCAGCCAGAGCCACCATCGTATCAATATCCATGCTGACCACTGACCGACCCGGAATATCATAAATAATAACCGGTATGTCTGAGGCATCGGCAACCGCTTCGTAATGGCGCATCAATCCGTTCTGTGTGGGTTTATTATAATAAGGCGTTA
>JABIWM010000202.1 GCA_018701255.1 Alphaproteobacteria bacterium
ACCTTCCGTTTATTTATCCGGGACTATGGAGTTTCTGGAAGCATTCGATGTTATTATCGGATTGATCAAGGCGGCGGTATTCGGATTTATTGTTGCCATCATGGGATGCTATTTTGGCTATCATTCCGGCCGTGGCGCAGAAGGCGTGGGACGTGCCACCACCAATGCCGTGGTGTATTCGGCTATTCTGATACTAATCTTTGATTTTATGATAACCGGCTTTGCCTTTGTGCGGTGATGTGATGAGCGATGTAAAAATTAAAATTCGCAATTTGCGCAAAAGCTTTGGTAGCAAGCATGTCTTGCAGGGCATTGATCTGGATGTTCCCAATGGTCAATCCGTTGCCATCATTGGCGCATCCGGCACAGGTAAATCGGTGTTGTTGAAATGTATTCTCGGGCTGATCAAACCGGATAGCGGCTCGGCTATGGTAGAAGGCATTGAAACCGTAGGCGCCAGTCGCCGCACCAGAGAAGACGTATTGCGGAAATTCGGCATGCTTTTTCAAGCCGGTGCGTTATTTGATTCTCTCCCTGTCTGGGAAAATATCATGTTCCGCTATCGTCAGAAAAACCCCCTTAGCACCGCTGAATTACGCCAGATAGCCAAAGAAACTCTGGCCGATGTTCTGTTAGAAGAACGGGTGCTTGATTTATATCCGGCGGAATTATCCGGCGGGATGCAAAAACGGGTCGGACTAGCCAGAGCCATTGCCGACAAACCCGGCATTCTGTTTTTTGATGAGCCCACATCCGGACTTGATCCGATTACTAGCGGCGTGATTAACCGGCTGATCCGAAACGCGGTTGACCGGCTAGGCGCAACCGCCATGACCATTAGCCATGATATGAACTCAGTCAGGGAAATAGCCGATTATGTGGCCATGATCCATGATGGGCATATCATCTGGCAGGGGAGCGTTAAGGAAATGGAAGTTGTCGATCATCCGGTTGTTCATCAATTTGTTAATGGTCTACCCACAGGGCCATTAACCAAATATGCAGAAAGCATCTAATGGCGCGTAGCAAATCGCAATATATCTGTCAGGAATGTGGTGCTGTCCATAGTAAGTGGTCTGGCAAATGTAGCCAGTGCAACAGCTGGAACAGCATCACCGAAGAAACCGTGACCGCAACCCCCGGCGCGGCTGGCAAAGCCAGAGGAAGCCAGATCAATATGCATAAACTGGTCGGTGACACCGCACCGCCACCACGCATAAGCACGGGAATCCCCGAAGTAGATAGAGTACTGGGCGGCGGACTGGTTCCCGGATCGGCTACTTTAATCGGCGGTGATCCCGGCATTGGTAAATCAACATTGCTATTGCAGACCTTATGCAAAATGGCCGTCAGCGGTCATGAAGCCGCCTATTTTAGCGGCGAAGAATCCGTAGAACAAATCCGCATGCGCGGAAGCCGTCTGGGGCTGGCCACTAACGATATGCCACTTGGGCTGGCCACCAGCACCAATGCGGCCGATATAACCGCATCGCTTCATACCGCACAGCCGGTTGCCGTAGCCGTTATAGATTCTATTCAAACCATGTTCCTGCCATCAATCGAATCCAGCCCCGGCACGGTTAGTCAGGTTCGCGCCAGTGCGTTTGAGCTGATCAGGGCGGCAAAGTTAAAAGGCGCGGCTATTATTATTGTTGGCCATGTAACCAAAGACGGCGCCATTGCCGGCCCCAAAGTGCTGGAACATATGGTTGATACGGTTCTTCATTTTGAAGGCGACCGTAGCCATCATTTCCGCATCTTGCGCTGTATCAAAAACCGTTTTGGCCCCACTGATGAGATTGGCGTATTTGAAATGAAGGGAAGCGGGCTGGCCGAAGTCACCAATCCGTCTGAACTGTTCCTTGCGGATCGGCAGGAAAATGTGTCCGGTGCCGTGGTTTTTGCAGGACTGGAAGGCACGCGGCCAATTCTGGTTGAAATTCAAGCACTTGTTGCGCCATCCACCATGGCAAACCCGCGCCGTAATGTTGTTGGCTGGGATCAGGGGCGATTATCCATGCTTGCGGCAGTACTAGAAGCTCGTGGCGGTATTCCATTATCCGGACGGGATATCTTTCTTAATGTGGCTGGCGGCGTAAAAATCACCGAACCGGCGGCTGATCTGGCGGTGGCGGCGGCGTTGATTTCATCCATGAGCGGGCTTCCCTGTCCGCGCAGTTGCGTGGTTTTCGGCGAGGTTGGACTAGCCGCTGAAGCACGGCGGGTCGCGCATCCGGATTTGCGATTAAAAGAAGCCGCGAAACTGGGTTTTGATCAGGCGATTCTACCACCAGCCAAGGCCAAGGATATCACCGCACCAGATGGCATCGCGCTCAATTATGTAGCGGATTTAGGCCAATTGATCGCCGCATTAGGTGGCTTGAAAGACAATTCACGATAAGCCATTGCAGAGCCACTAGTTAATAGGTTAAAACAAATCAACATGGATATTAGTATACCGTTTAATCTGATTGATGTTTTGATAGTGGTTATCGCCGTTATTTCCGGCGTGATGGCCAGCTTGCGTGGGCTGATCAGAGAAGTCTTTGGTCTGACTGGCTGGATATTAGCCATTATTGGCGCCCGGCTTTTGGAACAAACCACGTCTGAATTACTGGCAGAATATATTGCATCCGATGATTTACGCACATTATTAGGCTGGGCGGCGCCTTTTGTTGTTATTTCCATTATCTGGTACATTCTGTCAAATATCCTAAGCCCCCCTTTGCGGCGTTTCACGCTGAATATCCTTGATCGTCCACTGGGCTTTATTTACGGGGTAGCACGCGGGGTTGTTATTGCCGCGCTGATTTATATGGGCGCTTTATTTGCTGTCGATAAAGAAGACGCGTTACCAAGCATGGTGCCTGATGCCACATTGATTGATGTCGTACGAACCACAACCATATTTCTGGCTAATCTGACACCAGAATCCATTCGTGATGAAATCATAGAAAAAATTCCGGAAACCAGTGTTGATCCAGATGCACCGCTTGAAAATATCGTTCCGGAAAATGTTATTGATATGCCAACAGAAAGCAACGCTTCCCCCACCTCAACATCCAAAACCGGATCATTGCTGGCTGATGAGCTGGGCGAGCTTCCCACGATTACAGATGGAGCACAGTAATGCCACATGATGGCGCGCAAGATGGACATATGCCGTTTGACGGTTTTCAAGAAGAATGCGCTGTTGTTGGCGTTTATGGAACAGATGAAGCGGCGGTTCATACCGCGCTTGGGCTTCACGCGCTTCAACATCGCGGCCAGGAAGCCACCGGCATTGTCAGCCTTGATGATACTACTTTTCACAGCCATCGCGGTTTTGGTCATGTTGGTGAAAACTTTGATGCGGCCTCTGGCCATCTGGATAAACTGATCGGCCATGCGGCTATTGGCCATAACCGTTATTCAACCACCGGCAAACCTGAGCTACGGAATATTCAGCCTTTTTTCTCAGAGCTTGCTTTTGGTGGCTTTGCGCTCGCCCATAATGGCAATCTGACCAATGCTGACCGGTTGCGGCAATCGCTCGTCCAGACGGGCAGTTTAATGCAAAGCAGCACCGATACCGAAGTCATCATTCATCTGGTGGCACGCTCACATCAGACTGATCCGGCGTTGCGGCTAGTCGATGCCATGAAACAGGTAGAAGGCGCGTATTCGCTAGTAAGCTTATCGCCGCAAGGATTGATCGCCATGCGTGATCCGCATGGAGTGCGGCCATTAGTGCTTGGCCAGATTGGTGAGGCCTATGTTGTTGCTTCAGAAACATGTGGGCTGGATATTATCGGTGCTGATTTTATTCGGGATATCAAACCCGGTGAAATGATCATTATCAATCAGGATGGCATCACCTCAACCCAGCCATTAGCCCCGCAACCATCGCGGTTCTGTGTGTTTGAATATGTCTATTTTGCCCGACCGGACAGCGTGCTGGAAAACCAGCATGTATATGGTGCGCGGAAAAATATTGGCCATGAACTGGCAAAAGAAAGCCATGTTGAGGCTGATGTCATTGTTCCGGTTCCTGATTCCGGTGTTCCCGCGGCATTAGGATATGCCGAAGAAACAAACATTCCTTTTGATTTTGGAATTATCCGTAACCATTATGTTGGCCGGACATTTATCCAGCCTACTGATCTGGGTCGGCAAACTGGCGTTAAAATGAAACATAATGCCAATAGCATGACCGTTGCTGGCAAGCGCGTCATTCTGGTTGATGACTCGATTGTTCGCGGCACAACGTCAATCAAGATTGTCAATATGATGCGGCAGGCCGGGGCATCAGAAGTCCATATGCGTATCGCCAGCCCGCCAACAACACATCCCTGTTTTTACGGAGTTGATACACCTGATCGCGATAAGCTGATTGCCGCCAGCATGGATACAGATGCCATTGCCGAACATATTGGCGTTGATAGTCTGGCCTTTATTTCCATTGATGGGCTGTATCGGGCATTGAACGAAACCAGTCGCAATGCCAATGCGCCGCAATATTGTGATGCCTGCTTTACCGGCGAATACCCGATTGCGCCGGGGCGCAGTGATGGGCATTCAACCAAAGGAATAATAAGCAAATGACATCACTCAATAACCGCATTGCATTAGTTACCGGCGCATCTCGCGGCATTGGCCGGGCAGCGGCCATAGCACTAGCTCGCGAAGGCGCACATATTATTGCTACCGCCAGAACGCAAGCTGGGCTGGAAGAACTGGATGATGCGATTAAAGCCGAAGGTGGGAACGCCACGCTGGTGACGATGGATGTGAATGACAGACCTGCTCTACCGCGTCTGGCTAGTGCAATTCATGAACGCTGGGGCAAGCTGGATATCATGATAATGAATGCTGGTATCCTTGGCACATTAACCCCTATCGCGCATATGGATGAACAGATATGGGATGATGTGATAGCGACAAATCTGACAGCGGTATTCCGGATGATCAATCAGCTTGATCCATTATTCCGGCTGTCTGATGCTGGTCGCGCGGTGCTGGTCACATCCGGTGCGGCAAGCGGCATGATGCCGTACTGGTCGGCATATGCGGCTAGCAAAGCCGGGTTGGATGCTCTGGGTAAAAGCTGGGCGGCGGAGCTTAAAAATACAAACCATCGCGTCAATATGTTAAGCCCGGGGCGCATTGCTACCAACATGATCGGTGAGGCATTTCCGGGGATTGATAAAGCAACTCTGCCAACCCCCGAAGATATCGCCGGTGATTTTGTTCAGTTATGTCAGCCGGATTGCCCGTATCAGGGACAGATTTTAAACGCTGGGCAAATCCCGCGATAGATATCGTGATCAATAGTCCCGATTATTTTACATAAGGATTATTGCCTTTACGCATCAATAGACGTAATGGCAATCCATCCAGCCCGAAATCATCACGCAACCCGGCCGCCAGATAACGCAGATAATGTTCTGGTAAATCTGCAGGTCTGCTAACAAAAAGCGCAAAACTTGGTGGGCGGGTTTTGATCTGGGTTGCATAGCGGATACGAAGCCGCCTGCCCTGTACAAGCGGCGGGGGGTGTGCTTCCAGTTTGATATCCAGCCAGCGATTTAGTTCAGCTGTTGATATCCGCCAGTTCCAGCGATCATAGATGGTAAAGACCTGATCCATTAGCTTATCAATGCCTTTGCCTTTCAACGCTGATATTGTGGCCACCGGAACGCCTTTAACCTGTCCCATTGATTGATCCAGCTGATAGCGAATTTCTTTTAGCCGCTCTTGCTTATTGGTGGTGATATCCCACATATTGGCGGCAATAACCATGGCACGGCCTTCTTCTGCGACTAGCCTTGCGATGGCCAAATCCTGCCGGTGAATTTCTTCGCGGGCATCAATCATGACAATACAGACATGCGCAAAACGGATAGCGCGTAACGCATCATCTACCATGGCCTTTTCCACTTTGTCTTCGATACGGGCTTTACGGCGCATGCCAGCCGTATCGACAAGCATGATATTCTGTTCTTTATAGATAAACGGTATTTCAATCGCATCACGGGTAATGCCAGCTTCGGGGCCGGTCAGCACCCGTTCTTCACCAAGCAGATAATTAGCCAGCGTTGATTTTCCCATATTGGGGCGGCCGATAATGGCAATGCGCAACGGCCCTGCATCTGGCTGATCATCTATCTCGCCTAACCCGTGAGCTGCTGCAAGGTCTAAATCAGCGTCATCATCCATATCTGTCAGGCTTTGATTGCTGTCATCCATAGTAATGGCGGCATCCGGACTTTCTGTTTCTTCGCCAAAATCGTCTTCTTTGTCGTCTGCAACATCCGGCATCAGCAAATCCAGCTTGCCCATATCCTTCGCCGCATCAACAATGGCATCATATAGATCACCAAGCCCTTCACCATGGGCAGCAGACACGCCTATGGGCTGATCAAGTCCTAATTGCCATGCTTCTACCAATCCGTCACGGCCGGCTTTAGCTTCGCATTTATTGCCAACCGCCAGAACCGCCGCACCAGAACGCCGAATAGCTTTCGCAAAAAAGATATCGGCTTCGGTTAAACCGGAACGGGCATCAAAAATCAGCAAGGTCAGATCACTATTGGCGATAGCGTATTCGGTTTGCCGCCGCATGCGGTCTTCTAGGCTGCCTTTGGCGGATTCTTCCAGACCGGCGGTGTCAACCAGATGAAATTCCAGCCCGGCCAGTTTTCCCTTTCCTTCGCGGCGGTCACGCGTTACCCCCGGACGGTCATGAACAATCGCATGTTGCCGCCCTGTCAGGCGGTTAAACAGCGTGGATTTACCCACATTCGGGCGACCAACAATTGATATACTAAATTTCATTATGATATGCTGCCTTAGCGATATGCGTAAAGACGACCAGAATCATCTAGCAAGATAAAAGTACCGTTTGAAACAATCGGAGGTGCCGATATCTGATCCGATAGGGACAGATTGTTCAGAATAGCACCGCTATCAGGATCAAGAAAATAAGCACGTCCATCCTGATCAATAACAATAACCTTGCCGCCAGCAACAATAGGCCCCAGATGGCGGATAGGATCATCAGATACATTCACATCCAGTGGAATAGCCCCCGGCAGGCTGGTAATCCAGCGTAACGCCCCATCAGTCCGGCGTAGCGCATAAACACGCCCCTTGGTGCTAACAACAAAGATGGATTTACCAGCTATCCAAGGCATCTGGTGGCTAGGCAGTGTCATTTCCCATACAGGCGATCCGGTTTGAGTATTAAACGCCGCGAAACGGCCTGAAATACTACCGACAAATACCATGCCGCCAGTATGCACCGGATGACCAACAATGGCATTAATCTGATCAAGAGCAGTTCGCGGCAATAGGCTGGCCAGATTATCACCCCATAAAAACCCGCCCTGATTGGTATCAAGCGCGGATACTTCGGCATCATTACCAGCAAAAATAAGTTCATTTTTCGCTATCGCAGGTGAAGAAACACCAAGCACACGGGTTGTTTCCGGATTACCAATACGCGACCATAACACATCACCATTTGCAGCATTCAGAACAATCAGCCGTCCGTCAAAATCGGTTATAGCAAGGAATTGTCCTGCCACCGTAGGCCCACCAAGAATAGGCAGATCAAAATCTTTGCGCCAGAGCTCCTCACCTGTTGCCGCATCAAGGCTGACCACAACATGGCCGCCAGCATGGGCATAAATCCGATCATCGGCATATGCCAGCCCGCCAGAAATACTGGGCTGGGTGGTATCCATACGGTCTTCTAATGGCAACGACCACCGGATGCTTCCATCAGCGATATCAAGCGCGGTCAGCATGGTATCCGGGGTAATAGCAAAAACCGTATCCTTGCTGGCAACCGGTGCGGTCATTAATGTACCAAAATCAGCCGCATCACCAATGCGCACCGCCCATTGCTGTTGCAAAGGCAAATCAAGTGCCAGATGCCCGCCAGCATGTGATGGCAATAATCCGGCATGGCCATAAATGATATTTGGCAATTGATCCCCGATATTCGCGCTTTCGGCCAGCGCGTCCGCATCAACCGCTGGCAGAGCAATGTCATCAAGGATGGATGAACGGTCACCGGGCAGAATAACATCCTTATCGCCGCAAGCCGATAACCCAAGCGTGACCGCAAGCATAAAGCATAGTGATATGTAGCGCATGATCATGCTTTTGCTCCGATCCTATTCTTTGATAGCCAGAACAGATTCCAGCAATCGCTGTCTGGCTCTGGCACGCGGGGTTAATGCCATGGATAAGGATTTCCATGTTTCCATATAGGCAAGTGCAGATGCCATATCATTATTATCAAGGCTAATCGCAATCTGCCATTCCAGTTTAAGCGATGCCCATGGGCTGACATTATGGTCAATCCGGTCAAGACGTGCCATGCGCTCATCCCGTGATACCGTATCCGGCGCATGAATGACCGATAATAATAACGCCCCCTCGCGATAAACGGTTTCAAGCGTGTCATCATCCGCAAGGCTTAAATATTCGGCTTCGGCACTGGCCGCGTCTGATTTTGATAATTCTGCCGCCGTTGCAAATCGTGCCAGCATGCCATAACCGCTGGTTTCGTCTGTTAATTCGGCCAGATTGCCAACAATATCATCAGATAGCACCGCCGCCTGATACTGATTGGCGATATTTTCCCGATGGGATTGATCCCAATACATATAAAACTGACGCGCACCAACCAGAATAATAACCGCCAGAATACCGCCAATGACATAGCCGCCATAACGGCGCATCAGCAGACGGGCACGATCAGCACGCAATTCTTCGTTAATTTCATGAAAAATATCACTCATTATTCATCCCATCTCTTGACCAAGTGGCATCATGACATGCAACATAATGGAATTGGATAGCATAATCCAGTATAGAACGAAACGAAATGCCGCAAAAGCAAAGGAGGTTATGATTTCATGCATGTGGTTACTAACACATCAGACACAAAATCCAGAACATCTGCCGGATATTTCACACGCACTGAATTGAATCAAATTCTCAATGTTTATGCCAGATTTGTTTCATCCGGCGAATGGCGCGACTACGCGCTTGACCATCTGGACGGCATGGCAGTGTTTTCCATTTATCGCAGCAGCGTGGAACAGCCGCTATTTACCGTTGAAAAACATAAACTAAAAGGCCGTGACCGGTGGCAGTATCAATTGCGTGATCGCCGCAAATTAATAAAAACCGCTGGCGGTATCGAAGCCATTTTAAATACGTTGAAAAACCTGCCTAAACTGGTACATAATAAACATTAAAATAAATGAGGACATCATGGAAGCCGGCGAAACCAGTCAAATCGAACGATATCTACGCGCAAAATTCAACAACACCACCATTCGGGCACGGCCAAGATCAGATGATGTTGCCGAAAGCTCGGCCGAAATATCCATGGATGGTGAGTTTATTGGCGTTGTCTTCAAAGATACCGAAGACGGTGACGTCTGCTATCATTTTCAGATGACCATTCTTTCCGAAGATATGGAATAAACCGCCGCAATGCCGTAACCGGTTGTTCAGGCTTTTTTCTTGTGTTTATCGTAATGAACCCCCAGATGCTCTACGCCTCTCTGTTTGGCTAGGGTCATCTGTTTTTGGCGTTCTTCATATCGGCCACGGCGCGCATCATCAATTTTACCGGCGCAATGCGGACAGCTAACCCCCGGCTTATAACTGGCATGTGTTTTTTCATCGGGCGTTAGTGGCATCCGGCAAGCATGGCATAAATCATAATCGGTTAGCGTCAAGCCATGGCCAACCGCCACCCGATCATCAAATACAAAACAATCCCCTTGCCACAGGCTATTATCCGCCGGTATGTCTTCCAGATACCGCAAAATGCCGCCTTTGAGGTGATACACATCATCAAGGCCGATTTTTTTGGCCAGTGCCGTTGATTTCTCACAACGGATACCGCCAGTGCAGAACATGGCCAGTTTCGGGGTTTTGCCCTGTTTCTGCCATTCGGCTTGCTGTTGTTCCAGCCATTGTGGAAACTCTCTGAAATTGGTGGTATGGGGGTTTATGGCGCCCCGGAAAGTCCCGATAGCGACCTCATAATCATTGCGTGTGTCAATGACCAGCGTATCCGGATCGCTGATCAATGCGTTCCATTCTGCCGCCTCAACATAAGTGCCGGCATGTTCAGACGGATTAATATCCGCCACGCCCATGGTCACGATTTCTGCCTTGATTTTGATCTTTAACCGGCGAAACGGCATATCCAGCGCGGTGGAATATTTGATTTCCATCCCGTTACAGCCATCAATCCGGTTCAAATAGGCGGCCAGCGCATCAATCGCCGTCTGTGTTCCGGCCATAGTGCCGTTAATGCCCTCATGCGCCAGCAAAATTGTGCCTTTTATGCCTTGCGCCGCGCAAAACGCATAAAGCGGATCACGCACCGCTTGCGGATCAGGAATATGGACAAAATGATAAAGCGCTACCACTCGAATAGGCAGATTATCCGGCATCAGATTCACCGTTTGCATCAGTTATCCTGTATCCATACACCGCCGCCACGTTAGCGGCAAGTCCCATCGGGCAAATCAAGCGCCCAATCCATCGCCGCGCCCACATGGCAACGTGTGGTATCATAAAGCGGCCAGTCGGTATGTTCTGGCTTGATCAGCATTTCAATTTCCGTACAGCCCAGAATCATGGCATCCGCGCCACGGGTTTGCAGATTTTGCATGATATCCAGATAGATGGTTCGGGATTCCGGCGTGATCACCCCGACACATAGCTCATCAAAAATGATCCGGTTGATGACATCCTGTTCTTCCGGCGTTGGCACGATGGTGGTGATGTTGTGATGGCTGGTCAGTATTTCCGCAAAAAACGGCGCCTGCATGGTAAAGCGCGTTCCTAGCAATCCGGCGGTTTTGCGGTTATCTCTGGCTAGCGCGGCACCGGTGATTTCCGCGATATGGAAACACGGGATTCCGGCCGCCGCCGCCGCTATGTCTGCATGAACGCGGTGCATGGTGTTACTGCCGATCAGAATGGATTCCGCCCCGGCCAGCACGCATCGCCGCGCCGCGTCGCTTAATATGGCGGTGATCCCGTCCCAGTCGCCTGCCCGTAATCTGGGTTCCAGATCATTGAAATCCAGACTGACCATGACAAGCCGCGCCGAATGCAGACCGCCCAGCCGGTCGCGCGTCATTTCATTCAGTATCTGGTAATAGGTTTTGCTGGATTCCCAGCTCATCCCGCCAATTAACCCAATGGTTTTCATCATATCCTCATCCATTCGCCGTCATATCGGGGGGTTATTCATCATCGATCAGGCGTTTACCATAGCTTGAAACCGCATCCGCGCGATAGCCTGACTTTTCGTAGAATGCGGTGACGGTATTGGTGGTGCCAGTTGTGGTGCCAGTAGTGGTGCCAGTAGTGGTGCCAGTTGTATTCGTGGTGGTGTCGCGGATTTGCAGGTTGATTTTCGGACAGCCCATCGCGGTCAACGCCGCCTCACCATGGGCAAGCAGAGCGCGGCCATAGCCTTTGTTCTGATATTCCGGCAATACCGCAAAATAATACAGCCAGCCGCGATGCCCATCATAGCCGAACATGGCGGTAGCGATGGGGGTTTGGGCATGACAGCCAATAAAAAACAGCTCCGGCTGAACCGCCAATTTGCGGGCAATATCAGCACGCGGATTGTTCCACGGCCGCGTCAATTCACAAGCCCGCCAGATAGCAATAACCGCATCCGTATCCGCCGCTTCAAATGGCCGTATCATAAACATGGGCGGGGCTTTCTGTTGGGGGTTTATTTGTTAAGCATAAAGCAGTTGCTGAAATTCTATATAGGTCAGTAGCCAGCCATTTCACCGCATCAACCGGGGCGAGTTTACCGAACATATTTACCTATTCCCACTCAGTAGCAACGTTGATTATATTCTGTTTTATATCAATAATTTATAACCACCTCATAGCACGTGTGTAACAAGTGTGTAAG
>JABIWM010000034.1 GCA_018701255.1 Alphaproteobacteria bacterium
AGCACAAGACATGGCTGAACGATGCCTAGCGTCTAACTATCAGGATTGTTAGTCATTACCCCCAATGTGGTATTGGTTTGGCGGTTCAATATGGTCATAATCCACAACGACAATGCGCATTAGCCGCGCATGTCTTATGCTGTATCTCTGGTTATTGCATGGGGCGGGTCTTGATAGTTTTGTAAAAAACCATATCTATTGAATTAATCCTTAGTTTATTGTCATTTAATAAAGCAACCATCGATACTGGATTTTGTATTTATTCAATGGATTCATTAATAATACGCAACGAAAAGGATAACATTATGGACGCACAATTTTCATCATCACGGCAATCGGTTTTGCGTGAATATTCCGTTGTTTTCACCGACAGATCATTGAATTCCATGTCTGTTCCGTTTCAAGAGGTTATGCGCGGATTGCATGATGGGCTAACCGAGGTATATGGCGCCAGAACATGCGCGTTGATCCCCGGGGGCGGCAGCTATGCGATGGAATCCGTGGCACGTCAATTTGCCCGAAATGAAAATGTGCTGGTCATCCGTAATGGCTGGTTCAGCTATCGCTGGACACAGATTTTTAATCAGGGCGTTACCCCGAAACATGCTGATATTGTCATGGCACAGCCGGATTCCGATGCCAAGGATCAACAATTCAGCCCAACCCCGATTGATGATATTTGCGCGCGGATCAAATCCGAATCGCCGCGCGTGGTTGTTTCACCGCATGTTGAAACCTCTGCCGGGATTCTGATGCCTGATGCGTATCTCAAACAGATTGCTGATGCCGCCCATGAAGTTGGCGCCATATTCGTGCTGGATTGTGTCGCGTCTGGCGCGTTATGGGTGGATATGAAAGCCACCGGCGTTGATGTATTGATCACCGCCCCGCAAAAAGGCTGGACATCAACCCCATGCGCGGGCGTTGTCATGCTTTCTGATCGCGCATGCGCGCGGCTGGAAGAAACCGAATCCGATAGCTTTGTGCTTGATTTGAAAAAATGGCATCAGATCATGAAAGCCTATCTGGATGGCGGCCATGCCTATCACGCGACCATGCCAACCGATGGGCTATCCCAGTTTTATGATGCCATGCTGGAAATGAAGGCATTCGGTTTTGATAAAGCAAAAGCCGCGCAAATCGAGCTGGGCACAAAATTGCGGCAAGTCGTGGAAAGCTATGGCTATAAATCACTGGCCGCTAAAGCGTTCCAGTCGCCAACCGTGATCGTATCCCATACCGACAGGGATGATATCAAAAACGGCGCGGCATTCGCGGCACAGGGCGTGCAAATCGCGGCAGGTGTACCGCTGGAATGTGGCGAATCCGATGCGTTTAAAACATTCCGGATCGGATTATTCGGGCTGGATAAGCTGATGAATATTGACCGGACTATTGCCGATTTCAAAGACACGCTTGATAAAGTGTCTGCATAAAATAACCACATCATATGGCCGCATAAACCGGCCATATTACCGTTTGTTATTTTCAATAAAGCGGCGAAAAACCGACAGCAATATCGGGACATAGAACAGCGTTGTAATCGTGGACAGGCTTAACCCGCCAAACACAACAACGCCAATCCCCCGATATAGCTCCGACCCTGCCCCCGGGAAAATAACCAGCGGCAATAACCCGAATAACGATGTCATGGTGGACATGAAAATTGGCCGGATACGGTTTTGCGTGGCTTCCATAATGGCGGCATCTATCGGCATGTTGTCTTCGTGATAATGCAGAGATGTCTGTTCCACCATCAGAATAGCATTGTTAACAACAATCCCCGACAGAATAATAAATCCCAGCATGGTCAGCATATCCAGCGGCTGGCTGATAAACAGATTCAAAATGGCCAGCCCGATTAACCCGCCAATCGCGGACACCGGAACAACCATCAGAATAATAACCGGCATGACAAAGCTTCTTAACAGAATAGTCATGACCAGATAAATCATGAAAATAGCCAGCACCACATTCGCCTGCATCGCCTGCCATGTTTGGGATAATTCACTGGCCGCACCGGAAATATCAATATTGGTGCCAGCATTCAAATAAGCCTGCATCGCGGGAACAATATCATTCTCAATGATCAGAATACTGTCTTCGAGCGAAAGCGTTTCTGTCGGGCGCAAAACAATCGACATAACCAGCCGGCCACCAAGCCGCCGGATTTCTTCGGGGGCGGTGGTAAAATCAACCTTGGCCAGTTGCGATAACTGGACAATAGAACCGTCCTTTGCAACAATCGGCATGGCCTTTAGCTGATCAATGGATAGCTCACCTGCTTGTGCGCCGATAATATGCAGATCAAGCAAATCACCAGCATAGGGGATTTGGCTGACCACATAACCATCATTGAACACATCAACATAACTGGCAAAATCCCTGATCGAAATCCCTAGCCGTGATAACGCCAGAACATCTGGCGTGATGGTGATCTGTGCCGCGTTATTATTCAAACTGGGAACAACCCTGACCTGATTGCCGTCACCGCGTGGGAATGCCGCTGACAGCCGCTGATTCAGCTCAATAATGACCGGTTCAATATCGGCAAGGCTATTGCCCAGAACATGAATCTCAATAGAACGTGAGCCGCCGACCGACCGACCGAACAGCGATGACTGGC
>JABIWM010000203.1 GCA_018701255.1 Alphaproteobacteria bacterium
ATAATATAGGCGAACATAATATAGGCATGGCCGCATCATGGTTTTATGGCTTTCCGACCAATCGGTCACAACGCACGCATCTGGAAATAGATATCCCCGCGCTAACGCAAATGCTCATAGCCGATCATATTGATGCGCTGATTGCCGTTCCGAATTGCCCAATATGCCATCAGTCAGTGGCATTGGCCGCGCGCGCAACCGAAGCCGCCGGCATCCCCACCGTGATTATGGGTTGTGCCAAAGACATTATTGAACGTGTGGGCGTGCCGCGATTTTACTTTTCGGATTTTCCACTGGGTAACAGTTGCGGGCGGCCGAATGATCCGGCATCGCAACAGCAAACCCTGTATGGCGCTCTTGATCTGCTAGCAACGGCGACAGCACCGCGAACAACCCGAACCTCACCGCTGGAATGGCAGGGCAAGCCGGACTGGAAATCCGATTATTCCAATATTGACGAACTGACCAGTGATGACATTGCCGCCCGCCGCGCCGCGTTCGATAAAGCCAAAACCATAGCCATGCGCAAACGCAACTTTTGAGGGATATCACCAGATGATGATATATCTGCATAAACTGCTTCCGCTTTTATTAAGCCCTTTATTAATAAGCATTGGGTTTATGTTGTTAGGCATTATTAGCCGCCGCCGTATTTATGGATTGATCGGCGTTGTTATTCTGCTTATTGCCTCAATGCCCATCACCGGCATCAGCTTGATGCGATATCTGGAATCCGGACATAAATTACAGTCGCCACAAGATATTCGTCACGCTGATGCTGTTGTTGTTTTAAGCGGTATGATCCGGCGTATCCAAACCGAAGACGGCATCAGAATGGAATGGGGCGAATCCGCAGACAGAATCTTTGCCGGAATAGATGTGATGAAAGCCGATAAAGCCCCGGTTATGATCCTTACCCGTGGCATATTACCATGGCAAAACGGCATGACAGAAGGCGATATGCTAGCTGAGGTAGCTATCAAGGCCGGGATTCCTGACGCACAGATCAAACGGACTGAGATTGTTGTTAATACCGCAGAAGAAGCCCAAGCGGCTAAATTGCTGATGCCACATCCGCAACCTAGCATTATTCTGGTTACATCAGCGTTCCATATGCCAAGAGCCAAGCATCTGTTCGAAGCAAACGGATTTACCGTTTTACCATATGCTGTTGATTTCAGAACAGAGGATGAACGCTTATCTATTATGACCTTTATTCCCAAAGCATCAGGATTGCATGATACCTCATTTGCTATTCGGGAGCTGATAGGGCGGTTATGGTATTCCATCCGGTATTGATGCTGATGAAATCTATTGCTATCCCTATCCGGACAAGTCAGAGTGATGGCATCATATTAAAAAAATATTAAGGATAAACCGATGACCACGGCACTTGATCTTGATTTTGTCCGACAACAATTCCCCGCTTTTTCCGAACCTAGCTTACAGGGACAGGCGTTTTTTGAAAATGCTGGCGGATCATATATGTGTCAGCAAGTGATTGATCGTTTCCATACGATTTTTCATGAACGCAAATTACAGCCCTATTACGCGTTCAAGGCATCGGCTGATCTGGGCAATGAAATGGATCAGGCGCATCAGCGCATGGCACGTTATCTTAATGTCCCAACGGATGAGGTTATGTTCGGGCCTTCCACCTCACAGAATACATATGTTCTGGCACAGGCATTGCTGGCACGCATGTCACCGGGTGATGGTATTATTGTGTCAGGGCAGGAACATGAGGCCAATGCCGGTGTCTGGCGACGGCTCACATCCCATGGCATGCGCGTGCTAGTCTGGGAAGCCGACCCGATAACCGGCCAGCTTGATCTGAACACACTGGCCGGTTTGCTGGATGATCGCATCACTATGGTGGCAATGACCCATTGTTCCAATCTGGTGGCTGAGATTAATCCTGTCCGGAAAGTCGCGGATATGGTGCATGATGCCAATGTCATATTGCTAGTGGATGGCGTGTCCTATTGCCCTCACGGTCTGCCAGATATTGATGCCATCGGCGCAGATATCTATCTGTTTTCCAGCTATAAAACCTACGGCCCGCATCAGGGGGTTATGGTGATACGGAAATCCGCGCATGCGGTGCTGGAACCACAAAGCCATTATTTCAACCGCGATATTCCGTCAAAATGGATGGTGCCGGCAGGCCCCGATCATGTACAAATCGCGGCGGCCAATGGCATGCTGGATTATTTTGATGCGCTGGATCACCATCATGGCGGCACCGATGATGCCATGCGCCCCAGACGGGTAGAAACGCTTTTCCATCAGGCAGAACGCGATAATTTGCGGGTCTTGCTTGACTATCTGGGCAATCGCAATGACCTATGTCTGCTAGGGCCCAATGATCCGGATAACCGCGCCCCGACCGTTAGCTTTACGTCTTCACGACTAAGCGCAACGGATATCGGACAGAAGCTGGCGGCACGGAACATCATGGCAGGGGTGGGTGATTTTTATGCTGTGCGGCTGCTGGAAACGATGGGCGTGTCACCCGAAGACGGGGCGGTCAGGCTTTCCTTTGTTCATTATACTTCCCGTGATGAGATTAATCAGGCTATCGCCGCGCTTGATGATATTCTCTGATAGAGCCCGCTAATGACCAATTCTGCCACTCATTCGGTGCCATCGCGCCAAATAACAGGCCTTGCCATTGGCGGGCTGGTTTTGCTTGGGCTGACATGGGGATTATTTTTCTCCTTGTCGCGCATTGCTGGTGAAACCGGCGTTGAGCCTATGTTGATTTTGAGCTTTACGCTTCTGGCAGAAATACCAATCTTCGGGGCTATCTGTTTGATACGGGGGCGATATCCGCGCTTATTCCGGCCAGCCAGTATGCTGTTCTATCTAATCGCTGGTATTCTTGGATATATGATACCGGCGGTGCTTGAATTATATTCCGCCCCGCTTATTGGTGCAGGCTTGTTGACGATTATTGCGTCCATCACGCCGATTATTACCATGATTGTTGCTTTTTTCATGAAAACAGATGTGCTGAACCGGCGAAAAATCCTTGGCATTCTGCTGGCTAGTCTGGCCATGATGCCTATCTTGCTGGGTGAGAATCTGTCTATTCCCGTTCCTGAGCTGGCTGTATTCGGGCTGATCATCGCGGGTCTGGTGCCGTTATGTTATGGCATTTACCATAATGTGATTTCGAAATTCTGGCCAGATGGCGAGGATGGATGGCAACTAGCCAGCGGCGAAGCCATGATAGGCTGTTTTACCATTATGCCCATCACTTTCATGATTTACGGCTTTGATCCAACCCCGATTATCAACACCGGATTATGGTCAGTCATGCTGGGATATGTTGTTCTCAGCGCGGTATCAATCTATCTGTATTTTTATCTGATTGATAAAGGCGGCCCCATATTTGTCAGCCTAGCCGGATTTATCTCTCTGATTGCTGGCGTTGGATTCGGGATGATATTTTTTGGCGAAACGCACCCATGGTGGATGCTGATTGTATTATCGCTGATGTTATTTGCGATATGGCTTGCCACCTCATCAGATCAGGTTGATGAAAATAACGATTGAATTCGGATAGTAAATTTAATTTATCAGATGTAGCATTACCACCAGACAAATAAGGAATATCATCATGACTATGACATGTGGAGAAGCAACCATCCGGTTACTGTCACGTTATGGCGTCAGCCATGTGTTCGGTATCCCCGGCGTTCATACACTGGATATGTGCCGTGGGTTGACCGGCGGTGAGAATGCCGGATCAGTTCAACATATACAGGCACGAAATGAGCTAGGCGCCGGTTTTATGGCCGAAGGCTGGGCGCGTGCCACAGGTGAGGTAGGCGTGGCCATTGTTATTTCAGGCCCCGGCGTAACCAATGCCGCAACAGCGCTAGCGCAATGCTATGCGGAAAGCTTGCCCATGTTGCTTATCTCAGCCGAACCACCATCGGATACGCTGGGCAAGGGCTGGGGCGTTCTGCATGAAATCACCGAACAGAAAAAAGTAACAGAACCAATCACGGCATTTTCAGCAACCGCGATGCGACCGTCTGATATTCCTGATCTGATGGCGAAGGCATTTTCGCATTTTGCCAG
>JABIWM010000035.1 GCA_018701255.1 Alphaproteobacteria bacterium
AATAAAATATCTTGAAATGGGCATATAGCTTGAATATATGCAAGGGATGATCAAGTTTACGCTCATATGCAGGAATGACCATGAATTTGAGGCGTGGTTCGGCTCATCTGCGGAATATGACCGCCAGAATATGGCGGGTCTGGTGAGTTGTGTCATTTGTGATGATGGCAATATATCAAAAGCATTGATGGCGCCGAATCTGGGGGCTAAGGGCAACAAAACCCTAACCCCGCCAGTGATACAAAAAACGCCAGATGCGCAAAACATACAGCCGACTGCTCAGGCAGGATATGCGGCCACCCAGCCGAATCAACAGAATCTGGCAGAAAAAGCCGCGGCTTTAATCACCCAGATGCGCGCCATGCGAAAACAGGTCGAAGACAATTTTGACAATGTTGGTGATGACTTTGCCGAAACCGCGCGGCGTATCCATTATGGCGAAGAAGACACGCGCGGCATTTATGGCAATGCCAGCAACGAGGATGTCGAAGAGCTGATTGATGAAGGCATAGATATTTTTGCGCTTCCTGATCTACCCAAAGATAATTAAAGTTTTGTGATGCGGTTATTGCGGCCTTACCAATCCGGCGGCGGCATAATTGATTACCGGTGGGCCGCCTAGTGCAAAGCCGCTGATGATGCTTGGCCGGATACCGGTAATATCATCCAGATCAATGCCGGCGGCGCTAGCCTCATGGCGTAAGGTGGCAGGCGAGACAAACTTTGATGCGTCATGCGCGCCGGGCGGGGCAAGCCGTAACAGATATTCCGCCGCGTATTTTGCCAATGCTGTTGCGATCACATTGCGGCTAATGGTGGTCAACACGGCGATAGCCGGTTTATCGGTGCGCCCAAGCGCGGCCATAGCCGCCAGAAACGCAGGGCGGTCGGCCACATGTTCAATAATTTCGGATGCAATAACCAGATCAAATCCAGTGTCTTGCGTATCTGCCAGAGCTTCTGCGCTCATCAGCTGATAATTGATGGTCAAATTGGCGGCGTTAGCATGTTCGGTGGCGGCAGATATGGCCGCTTCGCTCATATCAATGCCGGTGACATTAGCGCCTAACCGGGTCAGCGGTTCAGCCAGTAATCCGCCACCGCAACCAATATCTACCACCGATAATCCGGCCAGAGGTTGAGATGAATGCCGATCAATACAGTCTGGCCGAAGCCGGGCGATATGCTGGCGAATATATTGAATACGGACAGGCGTTAGCCGGTGCAAAGCCCGAAAAATACCCTTTTCGTCCCACCAGTCAGCCCCGACTTTATCAAAAAGCGCAATCTCATCCTGATCTATCGTGGTGTTATTACGATTTTTATCGGCGATAGCCATGATATCAAACCCTTCTTGCTCAAATCGATGAATCCGTTTATTGAATGGCAAATATATGCGCCACTTTATAAACGGCATCATAACAGCATATTTGTTGAGGTTAAATCAAGATGGCACGAATTGTACAGAAATTTGGCGGAACATCTGTTGGTTCAGTCGAACGGATCAAGGCAGTGGCACAAAAAGTGAAAGCTACTGTTGAAGACGGCCATGAGGTGGCGGTTGTTGTGTCGGCTATGTCGGGAACAACGAACCAGCTGGTTACATGGGCAAAAGAATGTGGTGCTTTCCATGACGCGCGGGAATATGACACGGTTGTCGCCACCGGTGAGCAGGTGACTATCGGGCTTCTGGCTATTGCGCTTCAGGATATCGGGGTTGATGCCCGTTCATGGCTGGGCTGGCAAATTCCCATTCATACCGATGATGCGCATGGGGCGGCACGCATTGAAACCATTGATACAACAAAAATATCCGAACGCATGGCCAAAGGTCAGGTAGCGGTTGTCGCCGGTTTTCAGGGGATAGGCCCGGATCACCGGATCACCACGCTTGGCCGTGGAGGGTCTGATACATCCGCTGTGGCACTGGCGGCGGCGTTGAATGCTGATCGCTGTGATATCTTTACCGATGTTGACGGGGTGTATACTTGTGATCCGCGTGTAGTGCCAAAAGCGCAAAAGCTGGATCATATTACGTTTGAAGAAATGCTGGAAATGGCATCAGGCGGTGCCAAAGTTCTGCAAACACGATCTGTTGCCATGGCTATGCGCCATAAGGTCAAATTGCAGGTATTATCAAGTTTTGAAGACTTGCCCGGAACAATGGTGATTGAGGAGGAACCAGATATGGAAAAAAGTTCAGTAAGCGGTATCGCTTTCAGTCTGGATGAAGCCAAGGTAACGCTAGTCGCTATCGAAGACTCGCCCGGTATTGCGGCAACTGTGTTTGGCGCGCTTGCCGATGCGCATATCAATGTTGATATGATTGTGCAAACCGCCGCCAGCGAACCGGGGAAAACCGATATTACTTTTTCGGTGCCGGAAACCGATCTGGAACGGACACGCAAAGTGCTGGATGATGTGCGGAAAATCATTACCTGTGCCGATATGATCACGTCATCCGATATTTGCAAAATATCTGTTGTTGGCGTTGCCATGCGGAGCCAGCCGGGTGTCGCAAAAACCATGTTTGAAACGCTGGCAGATAAAGGCATAAATATAGAAGTCATCTCAACATCAGAGATAAAAATCAGTGTATTAATAGCGTCTGATTATAAAGAGCTTGCCGTTCGTAGCCTCCATTCCGCTTTTGGACTGGATGCAAACTGATCCCCCAAATCCCCCCAATTAACCACAAGATAAAAGATGGCTAAACGGGGGGCGTAAGCGGGGGATAGCCTATTCTTAAGATGCGTTTGACCTTTATATCGGAAAAAGTTAAGTTAAGCCGATAACTATTGTGAGATATTATGGTTTCCAACCCTTCTGACATAGACCCATTTATTGCTGTTGGCAGTGAATTAGCTACCGCGCGAGTGGCACAAGGTTTATCGCTTTCCGATATTTCTAGCCAGTTGCGGA
This sequence comes from Alphaproteobacteria bacterium, assembly GCA_018701255.1. GTDB lineage: Bacteria > Pseudomonadota > Alphaproteobacteria > Puniceispirillales > UBA1172 > UBA12202. Next base: position 2,923 of record JABIWM010000035.1, read on the forward strand.
TATCAGTTAAATACCTTGAATTCCTTGAAACTGGTGAACGTGAAAAATTACCGGGTGCTACATATGTGCTTGGTTTTATTCGGTCTTATGCCAAATGTCTTGATCTGGATGCTGATGCCATGTGCCAGCGATTGAGCAAAACAATGGCCGCATCCGACCGTCAGCCGGAATATCATTTTATTGAAAACAAAAACGCTGGCGGCGGTGATTGGCGCAATATGATCATGATCGGCGTGGTGCTGATTATTGTATCCTATACGGCATGGTATTTTATGCGTAATGATTATGTGCCGGATGCCGAACTAACCGCCAGTACTGAATTAGGTACTGAATTGGATACTGAATTAGGTAAAGACAGCATCGAACAGAACGCGGATGAAGTGATAACAGAAATAACCGAAACGGAAATAGCTACCATTGCACCGGATATAACCGTTGATGCGGCAACAACAGAAACCGGCTCTGAAGTAAACACAACAGAAGAAACTGCCGCAAAACAGGATAATGCCGAAAACTCAAATGTCATATCCGACATGGTTGACGGCTCAGCAACTGATCCTGCCGCGGCTAATACAAATCCAGCAATCATGCCGGCACGGACAGATGGCCTGGCCATAACTGCCCTTGCCGAAGCATGGGTTGAGCTATCCCCGCCGGTTGGTGAACCGGTGCTGGCAAAGCTATTGGCGGCCGGTGAAATGATTACCATTCCCGCCGATAATAGCTATATGCTGACCACGGGTAATGCCGGTGCTATCAGTTTGGGGTATGTGGATCAGGACACGCCATGGCTGGCATTGGGTGCGGCCGGACAGATTTTGAACAAGAAACCCATTGATACCTTGCTTCCAAACAATTAATAACACATTAGTCTATTAGTTTTTTTAACGATGGCCTATCATATGGCCAGCGTATGAAGCATGTGGGAAGACTTTATTATGATAAATCACCGCCCTTACCGTGATATCCAGCGGCGTAAATCACGCCAGATTATGGTTGGGGATGTTCCGGTTGGTGGTGATGCGCCAATATCTGTTCAGACTATGACAAACACGCCGACATCGGATGCGGCGGCAACGCTGGAACAAATCCGGCGTTCGGCGGATGCAGGTGCTGATCTGGTGCGGGTATCCTGCCCTGACGAAGCGAGCACGGCGGCGTTGAAGACGATTGTCAAAGAAAGCCCGGTTCCCATCATTGCAGATATTCATTTTCATTATCGGCGGGCGATTGAAGCCGCCGAAGCCGGTGCTGCCTGTTTGCGGATTAACCCGGGAAATATCGGATCACCGGATCGGGTATCCGAAGTCATCAAAGCCGCAAGAGATCATGGTTGTTCGATGCGGATCGGGGTTAATGGCGGGTCACTTGAAAAACATCTGCTTGAAAAATATGGTGAGCCATGTCCCGATGCGCTGGTTGAGTCTGCGCTTTTCCATGCCAGTTTTTTGCAGGATAAAGATTTTCACGAGTTCAAGATTTCGGTTAAGGCGTCCGATGTATTTCTGGCGGTGGCCGCCTATCATGGGCTGGCAGATGCTATTGATTGCCCGCTTCATATCGGCATCACCGAGGCTGGCGGATTACGCGCAGGTACAGTCAAATCATCTATCGGGCTGGGCAATCTGCTATGGGCGGGGATTGGTGATACGGTGCGTGTATCGTTATCTGCTGATCCGGTCGAAGAAGTAAAAGTCGGGTTTGAAATGCTGAAATCACTAGGCTTGCGGCATCGCGGGGTGACGGTGATTTCTTGTCCGTCATGTTCCCGCCAGCAATTTGATGTGATCAGCTCGGTGCGGGAAATCGAAGACCGGCTTGCCCATATTAATGAGCCTATCACGGTTTCCATAATCGGTTGCGTGGTTAATGGCCCCGGTGAGGCGCGATTAACGGATATCGGATTAACCGGTGGCGGCAAGGACACGCATCAGATATACCTGTCCGGCATGGCTGATCACCGGTTGCAGAATGGTGATCTGGTTGATCATGTTGTATCGCTGGTCGAAGAACGCGCAAATGTGCTTCAGCAGATGCGCGAAGACGAAATCAAGAAAGGCTAATCATGGCTAAATTGCAATCACCACGGGGAACAACAGACCTCTTGCCAGAGGTTATGGCAGGCCATCGTCATGTGACTGATACCGCCAAATCGGTTAGCCTGAGTTTTGGTTTTGAGGAAATGGCGACCCCGGTTTTTGAGTTTACTGAGGTATTTGCCCGTCCGCTTGGTGAGACTAGCGATGTTGTATCAAAAGAAACCTATACTTTTACGGATCGCGGCGGTGAGAGCCTGACGCTTCGCCCCGAAGGCACGGCCGGTGCCGTGCGGGCAATGATTAGTTCAGGCTTGACCCAGACGATGCCGCAAAAATATTTTTATGCTGGCCCCATGTTCCGCTATGAACGCCCACAGAAAGGCCGCATGCGGCAATTCCATCAGATTGGTGTTGAATTGCTTGGCGTGCCATCAGCTATTGGTGATGCGGAAGTCATTACCCTTGGCCATATGATATTATCCCGGCTTGGGGTTGCTGATCATTGCGTTCTCAATCTGAATACGCTAGGCGATACCGAAAGCCGGCAAGCCTATCGGCAGGCGCTGGTTGAATATTTAAGCGGGCATAAAGATAACTTATCCGAAGACAGCCAGCGGCGGCTTCATCTGAACCCGCTCCGTATTCTTGATAGCAAGGATGACGGCGATAAGGAGATTCTTGTAAATGCTCCTGATTTAGCTGATTACCTTAATGCGGTTTCAGCAGATCATTTTGCGGCTGTGCGTGCATATCTGGATGCGGTGAATATAAATTACCAGATCAATCCACGGCTGGTGCGCGGGCTTGATTATTATGGCCATACCACATTCGAGTTTATCACGGATGCATTAGGCGCACAGGGCACGGTAATGGCTGGTGGCCGTTATGATGGTCTTACGGCCATGCTTGGTGGCGGTGACGTTGCCGGTGTTGGTTGGGCGGCTGGCATTGAACGGCTGGCCATGTTGTCCGATATTCCATCGCCACAGCCGGTTGATGTGATGATGATTGGCACGTCTGAGCTGCATATGGCGACATTGTTCCAGCTTGCCATGCCGCTTCGTGAGCAGGGTTTACGCGTAGAAACAGGATATGCCAGCAATCTGGGCAAGCAAATGAAACGTGCTGATCGCATTAAGGCTGATCATGTTGTTATTCTTGGTGATGACGAAGCCGCCCGACAGGTGGCAATGGTTCGGTCTATGACAGATGGCCAGCAAGAGGAAGTCGCGATGAATGATCTGGTCGAACATATGATTGGCCGCATTCGCCAACGTCAAATTTAAGGATAAATGATTATGTCATTACAGAATAATCTGGCACGGATATTAGAACGCCGTCAGGATATTGAAAATCAGCTCAATGATGCGGCAAATATGTCACCAGATGAAATGATGCAATTATCCAAAGAGCTTTCTGATTTGCGTCCTATCGCTGAACAGGCTGAAAAGGTGAAAGACATTACTGCCAATCTGGAATCAGCACGGGCGTTATTGGCAGAAACCGCAGAAGCCGATGATGACGCTGACATGATTGCTATGGCCGAAGAAGAAATCCAGACTCTGGGCAAAGCGCTGGAACAGGGTGAACATGATTTGAAAATTATGTTGCTACCCAAAGATAAAGATGATGAACGAAACGCCATATTAGAAGTCCGCGCCGGCACCGGCGGTGATGAAGCCGCGTTATTCGGTGCTGATCTGTTTTCCATGTATCAACGTTTTGCCGCCAATCAGGGCTGGCGATTTGAAGTGCTTGAAATATCAGAAACCGGAATTGGCGGCTATAAAGAAGCTTCAGCCACTATCACGGGCAATAATGTGTTTGCCCGATTAAAATTCGAATCCGGTGTTCACAGAGTGCAACGCGTGCCAGAAACCGAAACCGGCGGCCGTATCCACACATCGGCGGCAACCGTGGCAGTTCTGCCCGAAGCCGAAGACGTAGATGTTACTCTGGATGATCAGGATTTGCGGGTAGATGTATTCCGTGCATCCGGCCCCGGTGGTCAGTCGGTGAATACTACGGATTCGGCTGTCCGGATTACGCATATTCCGACCGGCATTGTGGTCAGCCAGCAGGATGAAAAATCGCAACATAAAAACCGTGCCAAGGCCATGAAGATATTGCGTGCCAGAATCTATGATGCGGAACGCGCCCGCGCAGAAGCCGAACGTGCCGCGTCACGCAAAGGTCAGGTCGGTTCCGGCGATAGGTCTGAACGCATCCGCACCTATAACTTCCCGCAAGGCCGGGTGACAGATCACCGGATCAATCTAACGCTGTATAAACTGGACAAGATATTAGCAGGCGAAAGCCTTGATGAGCTGGTTAATGCGCTTATCACCGAAGATCAGGCGGCGGCCTTGGCCTCTGATGGTTAAAGACGGGCTTAAAGCCACGCTTGCCAAGCTAACAGCCCAGCTGGATGCAGCAGGAATAGATACCCCACTGCTAGATGCCAGACTTCTGGCTGGACTTGCAATGGGGCTTGACCGGCAAGTTTATGGGCATGAAGATATACCCCTTGATGCTGATATGATGACACGGCTAGATGCGTTTGTAGTCCGGCGGCTAACCGGAGAGCCTATATCGCGCATGCGTGGATGGCGTGAGTTCTGGTCCATGCGATTTGATATCTCATCGGCTTGTCTTGATCCCCGCCCTGATAGCGAAACACTGGTCGCGGCGGCACTGGAACACCGCCAGCAAGTGACGACCACGCCGCTGATAATGGATTATGGCACGGGGTCAGGATGTCTTTTGCTTTCGGTGCTTTCAGAATGGCCGATGGCAACCGGCATAGGGCTTGATCTTAATCCTGATGCTATTGCTATGGCTATGGCCAATGCTGAACGTCACGGGCTTAAT
>JABIWM010000204.1 GCA_018701255.1 Alphaproteobacteria bacterium
ATTGGCCGAACACACCTCACCCTGATTGAAAAAGATACCAAATGCTGCCATGGATGCGGCGGCATCCAGATCATCGGCATCAGCAAAAACCAGATTAGGGCTCTTACCGCCAGTTTCCAGCCAGACCTGTTTCATGTTGGATTGACCGGCATATTGCTGAAACATTTTGCCGATAGGTGTTGATCCGGTAAAGGCCAGACAATCCACATCACCATGCAACCCTAATGCCTTGCCAGCTGTTTCACCAAATCCGGTGACAACATTAAACACACCTTCGGGCAGGCCTGCTTCCATAGCCAGCTCAGCCAGCCGTAATGCTGATAGAGGGGATTGCTCAGCTGGTTTCAACACAACCGAATTACCAGCGGCCAGTGCCGCCGCGCCTTTCCATGTTGCCATATCCAGCGGAAAATTCCACGGCACAACCGCGCCCACAACCCCAAGCGGTTCTTTGGTTATCAGCGCCAGATTGCCCTTACCTGTTGGTGCAATTTCATCATAGATTTTATCAATAGCTTCGGCATACCACTGAAAAAATGCTGCTGAACCCGGAACATCTACGGCCGCCGCGTCTTCGACTGGCTTGCCCATATCCATGCTGTCCAGAAGCGCCAGTTCATCCAGATTAGCGCGGATCAGATCAGCCAGTTTAAGCAAAACGGCTTTACGGTTTTGCGGTGTTTCTTCTGACCACACGCCTTTATTGAACGCGGCACGGGCGGCGGCAACCGCCATATCTATATCAATAGCATCACCCGCCGCGACTTCTGCCAGTACCGATTGATTAGCCGGATTAATTGAGGAAAAGCATTTGCCAGAAGCGGCATCTTCAAAACGGCCATTGATAAACAGCTGATGACGCGGCTTTAGATTTCCTGCCAGTTTCTGCCATTCTTGAAAACTTTGATAAGACATGAACTCCCCCATAAATATTTGCAAGCTCAAATAGCTTAAAGGGTGTAATCAGGCTATTTCCTGAAACCGCCCATAGCTGCGCTTTGAATATACCAGTGCATCGCCTTCTTCGGGGTGGTGAATTCCAACCACGCCGCCGATAAAAATATAATGCGTTCCCACGCGTTCTTTTTGATAGAGCGTACAGTCAAACGATACCAGCGCATCTGTCAGAATAGGAACACCGGTTTGCAGTTTATGCCAGTCAACATGGTCAAACTTACTGCCGCCTTCTGCTACACGACCAGCAAAGGTATTTGATATCTGTGACTGATCTGACCGCAACATATTCACGGCAAAAGCCTTATTTTCCATGATGGCATCAGCCGCCGGACTCAGGTGATGAATACAAACCAGAAGCGTCGGATCATCCATGTCAGCAGAAACCGACGACATGGCAGAAACCGTAACGCCATGCTGTCCGGCGGTTCCATCGGTGGTGACTACATATACCGTTGTCCCGGCCGAAGACATGGCTTTAATAAATTGATCACGCATGTCATCCATATAAAAAACGTCCTATTCTGCCGCTAAATTCTTGTTATCATCAAACCACTGCCTGACCGCGCTGTCACCTTTTTTCTGATCACTGCCATCAAGAACACGATCAGACAGATCAGCGCCATCTTTCACGAAATTCAACGCACCATCCCATTCAAAATTGCGGTAAACAGCACCCAGATGTGCGGTTGGCGGGCTTTGTGCGAATAGCTGGAACGTCAAGCGGTGGCCAGCGTAATCCGAGTTCAGCAAATCACGCGCATAGGCCAGCAACTTGCGCCGGTCTTCGGCTTGCCATTTGTCATTAATGGTATAAAACTTTTCCATCCAGGGGCGGGTTGCTTCGGATTCAAAAGACGCAACATTTGGCGTAACACAAATCTGCCCACCACATAATTCACGGGTCAGATGGATCATGTTGGCCAGATTGGACATGGCATGATAGCGACCAGTCATCAATAGCGACTGGTTAGGCATCAGCAAACCGGCCGGTGATGTTTCACCCAGCGCAATCGCCGCGGTCAGATGCGCGTTAATCCCTTCACGCCAGACGGCCAGATGAGATAATTTTTCCTGAACAGCCGGAATTTTTTCAAGCCCGGTCTGGCGGATATTGAATAAAGCGGTGCCAATCATCTGATCAGCCTGTTTTAATGTCCGCTGAACAAACGCAAACGCCGAATACCGGTGCAGGGTGGCTCTGATAAACGTGGCTGCTTTTGTGTGACGATAGAACAGCACATTTTCCCATGGCACTAGAACGTTATCAAAAATAACCAGCGTATCGACTTCATCGAATTTATTCGACAACGGATAATCGCGGTGATCAGAACGTGGGCATCCGCCACGCGCACCTGCAAAACCTGTCCGGCAGATGAATTTCAGATTAGGCGAGTTCAGATCACAGATGAAGCCAAGCGCATAATCCGATAATTTGCTATCACCCCAATTGGCGATAGTCGGCTTGGTAAATGCCTGATTAGCATAAGCGGCGGCGGTTTCGTATTTTGCACCTCTGACAATAATCCCCTCATCAGTTTCTTTGACCACATGCAGCAACATGTCCGGGTCCTGATCTTGCGGGGCTAGCGACCGGTCGCCTTTCGGGTCTGTATTAGCGGATACATGGAACGGGTCTTCTTTAAGCACTTTAAAAATATGGTTTTCGATATTTTTGGAAAATTGCGGGTCGACTTCGTTCAGAACATCCTGTCCATCATATAGCGACCACATCTCACCAACGGTTTCATCGCCAACACGGGTAACAACGCCGCCCACGTCTTCGAGCACGGCATCGGTTGCCCGCCGTTTTGCCCACCAGTCGTCTTGGGTGAATGGCAATGCATTACCAATGGCATTCACCTCACCCTGATCTTCGACAGTCATGACATCTTTGGTAGCTGGATCATGTGCCATATCATAAATACGGGCGCGTATATCGATCAGCGGTTTAAACATAGGGTGCGCGGTCACATCATTGACGCGCTGGCCATCCATATAAACTTCACGATTGCCGCGAATAGAATCCTTATATTCATTGCCTGTTCTGATCATGGTTTTGTCTCCAGAGTATTAATTTACAGGATCATTTAATTTTCCCACCTTAATTAAGGCAATCATCATTAATCAATCCATTGGTTAGATTAAACCTAATTTACTCTAATGGAAAGATGTTTTCACCAGCGTTCAGTCATTCCAGATATCAGGCTTGCCATAAACCGTTTATTTATGCACGATAAGAAAAAATGATAATGTAAGATCAGATGTAACAGGATTGAGATATAAATGAATATTAACAAAAACTCCCCATCACCCGCCATTGATATCTTGTCTGTAACAAAAATCTATCCGCACCGCACGCACCCCGTGACAGCGTTGAATGATATCAGTTTTGGGATCAAGGATAATGAATTCTTCACCTTATTAGGGCCATCAGGTTGCGGCAAAACTACATTATTGCGCATGATTGGCGGCTTTGAAGGCATTACCAAAGGCCAGATACAGCTGTACGGCGAAGATATCAGCACGCTTCAACCAAATCAGCGGCCAATTAATACTGTTTTCCAGCAATATGCGCTGTTTCCTCATTTTACCGTTTTTGAGAATGTGGCGTTTGGATTAAAGCGGCTTGGCCGTGATCAGGCTTTTATCAAAACACAGACCGAAGCCATGCTTGAGCTTATCCGGATGGCTGAATTTGCCGATCGCAAACCTAATCAGCTTTCTGGTGGCCAGCAACAACGGGTTGCACTGGCGCGGGCGCTGGCACCACAACCGAAAGTCCTGTTACTTGATGAGCCGCTATCAGCGCTTGATCTCAAATTACGGCAGGCGATGCGCGAAGAATTAAAAGATATTCAGAAAAAAACAGGCATTACCTTTATTTTTGTTACCCATGACCAAGAAGAAGCGTTGACCATGTCTGACCGTATCGCGGTAATGAGCAACGGCGAAGTCCAGCAAATCGGAACAGCAACCGATATATATGATCATCCGGTTAATCATTTTGTGGCTAATTTCATTGGTGAAGCCAATATCCTCAAAGCCAAAGTAAGCAAATCAGATAAAAACAGCATCACGGCAACATTGGCCGCAAACGGCGGTAACGTTACCATCACATCCGATGTGAACATGAAAAAAGACCAGAATATTTCTGTCATGATCCGGCCTGAACGTATCCAGATTGGCAAAACAAGCCGGGCAAAATCAGCTCTAAACGGCGTTATTCAGGCAATATCCTATTTAGGAACAGACACCCAGCTTCAGGTTATTCTTGATGATGGTGAGAGTATTATCGCCAGACAACAAAATAGCATAGATGCCGGCACACCACTAAACAAAGGCGATAAGG
>JABIWM010000205.1 GCA_018701255.1 Alphaproteobacteria bacterium
GATACATCCATATATGCGGTTATGTCTTGGGGCTATTTCTGCTGGTATCTGTGTATATTTTACCGGGACATGGCTCCGGGAAATTAATGTTCCCTATTTTGATATGTTATTACAATATCCCGTTTTCGGGGTGGCTTTTACCGTATTTGCTATTCTGATTTTAATCAATTCTATCAACATGATTGATGGCATTAATGGTTTAGCATCCGGCAAAACATTAATCATGTCAGCCGCCATTATTGGCTTGTCTAATCATTTTGCTGAACCGGGTATTGTTATTCTTAATATGTTGATTTTTTCATCGGTATTAGGGTTTTTTATGCTGAATTACCCAACTGGCCGGTTGTTTATGGGTGACGCCGGGGCTTATGCTCTGGGGTTTTTAATTGCTATTTCGCTGATCGCATTAAAATCACGGCATCCGGAATTATCGGGCTGGGCGGTGCTATTAATCGTGTTCTGGCCAGCGATGGATATGGTTCATTCTGTTTTCAGGCGGTTTTATAAAAACACCGATGCAACACGGCCGGATATGATGCATTTTCATCATGTTCTGATGCGCCGGATTGAGATTTATAGCAAGGGCAGGATACCACGGTTATGGTCAAACCCGATTGCTACGGCGATCATCCTGCCAATGGCAACTATTCCTGTTTTTACTGGACTTGCTTTTCATACATCCAGTAAGATTTGCGCTATTGCTGCCATGTTCTTTCTGGTTTTGTATAGTCTGATATATGCCCGACTAGTGCGATAGATGACATGAACAAAGCAATTATTGTTGCCGGAATGTCATATTATTTGCGGGTTTTCCCTATCCAGTCTTCAGCGCCTTCTTTGATAAACTTACCGTTATTCAATTCCTGAAACGCCTCAACCAGCTCATCACGGGTATTCATGACAATTGGTCCATGCCATGCTACTGGTTCACGCAGTGGAGCGCCGGAAATAAGCAAAAATCTGACACCAAATTCCCCTGATGTTACGACGACTTCATCGCCCTCACCAAAAACAACAAGCGTCCGGTTTCCGGACTGGTCTCTGATCTTGAGCTCCTCGCCCATATATTCTTTTTCTACATTCACGCCAAAAGGCAGGGACGCATCCGCAAAGCTGGCAGTTCCCTCAAAAATATAGGCAAAACCTTGCCGTCTTGTGTCAAATGGAAACCGCTTCGTTGTGTTGGCCGGCATGGCGATATCCAGATAGCTAGGATCAGTATCAATGCCATCAACAGGCCCCCGATAGCCGCGATAATCACCGGCTATGACACGAATATGCGTGCCGTCATCATCAGTCAGGGTAGTAATGTCAGGCGATGGAATATCCTGATAGCGCGGGGTTGTCATTTTCTGATGGCTAGGCAGATTAGCCCAGAGTTGAAAGCCATGCATTTCACCATTAGCATTACCGCGCGGCATTTCCTGATGAATGATGCCGGAACCGGCCGTCATCCACTGAACATCACCATCACTCAATACCCCGCGATTGCCAAGGCTATCGCCATGTTCAACATTTCCTTTCAAAACATAGGTGATCGTTTCAATGCCACGATGCGGATGCCATGGAAAACCATTTAAATACTTTGCCGGATCATCGTTGCGAAAGTCATCCATCATCAGAAAAGGATCAAAAGGTTCGGTTTCCCCAAATCCGAATACGCGGTGCAGATGAACACCGGCACCTTCTTTATGTGGTTTTGCCTGACTAGACAGTTTAATAGGACGAATGGACATGATACACTCAAATAATATTAGAACTATATAATATAAATGGGAGCTTTGAGGTCAGTATCAAGGATACTGGCAACATAGTGGCGGTATTTATACTAATTATTGCTATGCCGCGACCCGGCGCTTTTTTGTTCCTAACAGCGCCAGTCCTGCCACCGCCGCCATGACCGTAACACCCCCGATAATTTCGAGCATAGACATATCTTCGCCTAAAAATAGCCACGGCCATAAGGGGCCAAGAACAGATTCGATTAATACCAGAAGACTGACTTCTGCGGCCGGAACATATGGTGCGCCTGATGTGACCAGAGCAATGCCAATGCCAATGGTGAAAGCCCCCATGAATAATGCCAGCGTCAGATCATATCCGGCAATGGCGAGCCCATCACCAAATCCTATCGCTGATATTCCGGCCAGACCTAATGCCATGATGCCGCCAAGGAATGTTCCGCCCAGAACATCATCTTTCTTGCTTCGGCGGGCGAGTACCAGCATGACAGCAAAAAAGAATGCTGATAACAGCGCAACAATATTGCCTTGCGTGCGGCCTAGCTCAAAGCCATCGCTGATCATTAATCCCACCCCAATTAATGCCACGACCATAGCTACCCATGTAAACGGATGTGGCCGCTCATTGATCCAGACCCAGCCAATCAGCGCGGCCATAAACGGCGCGGTTGTCAGAATAAAAAGCGTTGAGGCTACAGACGTCATCAGCATGGCAAAAACATAAGTGGTAAACGCAATGGAAAGCGCCGCGCCCATTGCCATATCTGTTTTATCCAGTTTTCCAAGAAAGGTAAGTGGGCTTTCGCGCCGGCGCAAACAGGCAACAGTCATAACCATAGCAGAAAGGCTGATAGATCGATAAAACAGAATAACCATGCCATCATCGGTTTCCATCAACCGCATGACAAGTCCGACCAGTGACATAAAACTGCCACCCAATAAAATAATAGCAATCGCTTTATTATGTGACATGATTATGTGACATGAAGTAATGATGATCTGTTCAGTGGAATGCCATATGATCGTAATTCATTTTTAATGCAAATAGAAATGTTTATTATAGTCTATCGATGTTGAGACAGATAATCTGTTTTGTAAATATGCTAGTTAGACATGAGGAAAGTATTTATGCCTATCATTCGAGTAGAAATGTTCAAAGGTCGCGACCGCGACACGCGCCGCGCTATTATTAAAGAGCTGACAGATGGGTTTTGCCGCGCCACTGGTGCGAAGCCAGATGTCGTGGACGTTGTTCTGGTTGATGTGGATCAACAGGATTGGGGCAAGGGTGGTATTGCTTTTGCCGACCAAAATCCAAATCAATAATAGTCTGAATAAGCAATGGAATCATTATGAAAACATATCGTATTGCTGCCATCCCCGCCGATGGCATAGGCCCTGAAGTCATTACCGCCGGTCTTGAGGTGCTAGATGCCGTGGCACGCCGGACTGATCAGTTTGATTTTGATGTGACGTCATTTGACTGGGGATCGGATTATTACAAAATGCATGGCCAGATGATGCCAGCCGATGGGCTTGATCAGCTAAAGCCATTTGATGCTATTTTCTTTGGCGCGGTTGGCGCACCGGATGTCCCTGATCATATTACTTTATGGGGATTGCGACTGCCTATATGTCAGGGGTTTGATCAATATGCCAATATCCGCCCAACACGCGTTCTGCCGGGGATAAAATCGCCTTTGCGGAATGTTGATCATGATGATCTGGACTGGATGATTATCCGCGAGAACTCCGAAGGAGAATATTCCGGTAGCGGCGGCCGTGTGCATGAAGGATACCCGAACGAAATCGCCACCGAAATATCTGTTTTTACCCGCAGTGGCGTTACGCGCATTATGCGTTATGCCTTTGCTATGGCCGCATCACGGCCGCGAAAATTGTTAACCGTTGTCACCAAATCCAATGCCCAGCGGCATGGCATGGTGATGTGGGATGATATCGCGGCAGAAGTCGCAACAGAGTTTCCGGATGTGACATGGGATAAGATGCTGGTTGATGCCATGACAGTACGCATGACACTTGACCCACAAAGCCTTGATACGATTGTGGCGACTAACCTTCATGCAGATATTCTGTCTGATCTGGCAGGGGCATTAGCCGGCAGTATAGGGGTTGCCCCGACCGCGAATATTGATCCGGAAGGCCGCTTTCCATCCATGTTTGAACCAATACATGGTTCAGCATTTGATATCACGGGAAAGGGCATTGCTAATCCGGTGGCAACATTCTGGACAGCGGCATTAATGCTGGATCATCTGGGGCATGATCAGGCGGCCAAGGTGGTAATGACCGCCATAGAACAGGTTTGTGCCAAGGGAATTCTGACCCCGGATGTGGGCGGTAAGGCCACCACCCGTGACGTAACTGATGCGGTTATTGGCGCTATTAACGGGTTTAATGACGGGACTTAATAACAGGACTTAATTTTGGGCGCAATGATAGCGCAATGATGGGGTTAGTGTTAAAGCTGAATATATATCGCCTTTGGATATGGCTATCTGATATGGCTTGCGATAGGATAACGCCATTATCAGGGCTTTTTATTGGGAAAATATATGATGACTGCCAGCGATTTGAACGGCATAACCGTAGTTACTATTGAACAGGCTGTTGCCGCGCCATATGCATCTGGCAA
>JABIWM010000036.1 GCA_018701255.1 Alphaproteobacteria bacterium
AATAACAACACCGGCCACCGACCAGTTAAGCAGACTGCCATATTCTGGCAAGCCGTTCATTTTTGCCGGAACACCGCCAGCGGCATATTGAATCCCCACCTTGATCAGCGCCAAACCGATCATCATGACGATCAGGCCGGTCACTAATGGCGGTAAGGCAAAGCGGATACGGCCAATAAAGAAGCCAAGGATGGTATGGAACAGACCGCCAATAATAACGCCGCCCATCAAAATGGCGATAGCATCAACGCCTTTGTCAGCCACTAGCGGCACCATAATCGGAACAAAAGCAAAACTGGTTCCCTGCACAATCGGCAATCTGGCACCAACAGGCCCGAACCCAATCGTTTGTATCAGTGTTGCTATTCCGGCAAAGAACATGCTCATCTGGATCATATAGATCATGTTTGGAAAATCAGGTGAATTTGAGTTAAAGCCAAAACCGGCGGCACCACAAACAATGATTGCCGGTGTTACATTGGAAATAAACATAGCCAGAATATGCTGAATGCCCAATGGTACGGCTTGTATCATTGGTGGCATATAATCCGGATTTCTGAGGTCTTCGGCAGACCCGATTGATGATTGTTGTGACATAATAACCCCTCCTTTTATTAATGTCGTTTATACGGCTTATTTCGTGATGATATATTCCTCATCAAGCCAGTATTCCTCAAGGTTTTTACCGTTGCCGATTCTATCGATAACAGCAAACATACCCGGAGCCTGTAATGGCGTGAGTACTCCATGCCATGTGTTCTTATAGATATTAATGCCTGTTCTGGGGGCGGTTAGGAACGCAAGTGGCTCGCCCGGTTTGCCACCCATATCAGAGGCAACAATCACCAGAAAGCTATGTTCATGTAGCGGAATAAACGCCTGACTACCCAACGGATGCCGTTCCATCATATCCAGCGTATAGGGGAGCTGTCTTGGCACCGCATCAAAAAGGCTGATACCCGCCTGTCCATCTGTAAAATCCAGTTTTGCCAGATCATGATGACGGCCGCACATATCCTGATTGATTATTTTATCCGGTGTGGATTTAAGCGTAAGCACATCGCCAAAAGAGGCAAAAGAGGCGGCATCCATCGGCTGGATAGATATCTGCCGCTTTGCCATTATTTCCGGCTTTCATGGTTGAAGAAAAGCGGCATGTGGCGATTGACATCTTTGTAGAGCAGATAGCGAAACGGCGACTGGCCAGTGGCTTCACATGCTTGCGGGCAAAACGCCCGAAGCCACATATAATCCCCCGGTTCAACATCGACCCAATCCTGATTGAGCAGATATTTTGCCTGTCCTTCCAGCACATAAAGCCCATGTTCCATGACATGTGTTTCGGAAAACGGTATCACGCCCCCCGGTTGAAATGTGACGATATTAACATGCATATCATGGCGCAAATCATCAGGTTCAACAAACCGGCTGGTTGCCCATAATCCGTCTGTGTCCGGCATGACAACCGGTTTAACCGCCTGATCGGATGTGATGAATGGCTCTGGCATTGGGATGCCGTCAACAGCGTGATAATTCTTTCTGATCCAGTGAAAAGCGGCGTGGCTATAGCCCCGATTATGTAACGTCCAGTCAAGACCAGCGGGCAGATAGGCATAGCCCCCCGGCGCAAGGATATGGGTGTTCCCATGATAGGTTAATGTGATCTGGCCACCGGTAACAAATAGCACATGCTGGGCGGTTTTATCATCATCGGGCCGGTTTGATCCACCGCCTGGCGCGATATCCATCAAATAATGCGAAAAGCTCTCGGCAAAGCCGCTTAAAGGTCGTGCTAGCACCCAGAGCCGTGTCTGTTCCCAGAATGGCAGATAGCTGGTGACTATATCGCTCATCACCGTGTGCGGGATATAGGCATAGGATGTGGTGAAAATAGCACGTTGCCAATGCCGCGCAGATTGCGGCGGCAATCCTCCCCCAGCTACATAATAATCAGGTTTATCCATGGCGGCATATCCTTATGATTATTCAAGGCTATCACATTTTGCCCATCTGAAATAATTCTTTCACGCGAAGCAAGGCTATGCGTTCGACTTGCTGGCATGCTTCGGCAAACTCGGTATCGCGATCATGGTTGATGCGGCGGGTAAATGCGGCCAGAATATCAGCTTTGTTGAGTCCCTTGACAGCAATGATAAAAGGAAAGCCGAACCGATCCTGATAGGTGGTGTTCAGATGCGTAAACTGGGCGCGTTCATCATCGGTCAGCGCGTCTAATCCCGCTGATGCCTGCTCATCCGTGCTAAGGGCGGTAAGTTTTTTTGCCATGGCCAGTTTTCCAGCCAGATCAGGATGGGCTTGCAAAACGGTAAGCTGTTTATCGGTGCCAGATGACCGGAATATGCGGCAAAGCGCGTGATGTAATCCGGTGGCAGTATCATGCGCCGCCCCCAGTTCCAGATCAAAAGCCGCCGCCGCAATCCATGCCGAATGTTCAAAAACGCCGCCAAATCGGGCAACAAAAGCCTCTTTATTCATATCGGATGGTCTGGCTTGCCATTTGTCCATATCAAAAGGGTGATGGGCATGCCAGTGTTCGGCAATATCAATCCGGCGTGGGCACCAGACGTGATCATGCGATTGAATATAGTCAATAAACCGGCGCAAGGCCTCAATGCGCCCGGGGCGTCCGATCAACCGGCAATGCAACCCGATGGACATCATTTTCGGCTGGCCTTCCATGCCTTCGCGATAAAGCGCATCAAAACTGTCGCGCAGATAGGCAAAAAACTGATCACCGGAATTAAAGCCCTGATAAGCGGCAAAGCGCATATCATTGGTATCAAGTGTGTAGGGTATGATCAGATGCGGGTGATCCTGATGGACATGCCAATAGGGCAGATCATCGGCATAACTGTCAGAAATATAGGAAAATCCGCCCGCCGCGCAAACAAGATCAACCGTTTGCGTTGAACAGCGGCCAGTGTACCAGCCTTGCGGGCGGGTGCCGGTGACTTCGGTATGAAGCGCGATGGCCGATGCAATATGGTCGGCTTCTTGCTCACGGCTGAAATCTTTATATTCGATCCATTTATAGCCATGGCTGGCAATTTCCCATCCGGCATCCTGCATGGCCAGCATCTGATCCGGATTGCGGGCAAGCGCGGTGGCAACACCATATATGGTTAGCGGAATATCATAGCCGGTGAATAGCCGGTGAAGCCGCCAGAATCCTGCTCTGGCGCCATATTCATAAATGGATTCCATGTTCCAGTGACGTTGATCCGGCCATGGCTGAGCGCCAACAATTTCTGATAGAAACGCTTCTGATTGGGCATCGCCATGTAGCAAGCAGTTTTCGCCGCCTTCTTCGTAATTCAGAACAAACTGAACAGCGATTCTGGCACCATCTGGCCATTTTACTACGGGTGGCTTTGCACCATATCCAATCATATCGCGGGGATATCTGTTCATATGAACATCCTTGTATTGCTTACTTACTTTAATAGTATTTTTGCACCATTGGAAATTATAAAGCAAATCCGTTTATCGCTGATAAAGGCTGGATTGATTGGCAACCATGCGCTATTGATAGATAAAGTTGCCATAAAAAAATTTGAAAAAACTTGAAAAAAAAATTGGCTCAAAAAGGGGGAGGGGAAGATGGCTGAAGGATATCTGACAACACATGTTCTGGATACCGCTATGGGCTGTCCGGCGGCAGGGCTTCATATTTCACTTTATAAAATTGATGGCAACGAAAAACATCTGATCCGCCAGATGGTAACTAATGGCGATGGCCGAACCGATACCCCCATTCTGCCCAAAGGTGAATGTGACGCTGGTATGTATGAGCTGGTATTCGCTGCAGGTGCATATTTGCGCGGCAAAGGCCAGAGCGCAGACATTCTGTTTCTTGATGAGGTGCCGGTAAGGTTCGGGCTTTCTGATCCGGAACAGCATTATCATGTACCGCTTTTGCTATCACCATTTGGCTATTCTACTTATCGGGGCAGTTAGATGACGGGTACTGTGCTGACCATTCTGGCTATGGACTGGATCGAATTTGCGGTGCGCTGGTTGCATGTGATAACGGCTATTGCGTGGATCGGATCATCTTTCTATTTTATCGCTCTTGATCTGGGCTTGCGGAAAACGCCGTCTTTGCCAGCAAAAGCGCATGGCGAAGAATGGCAGGTTCATGGCGGTGGATTTTATCATATTCAGAAATACCTTGTCGCGCCGGAACATCTGCCGGAACATCTGACCTGGTTTAAATGGGAATCCTATGCCACATGGCTGTCCGGATTTGCCTTGCTGGCCATTGTCTATTATGGCGGGGCAGAATTATATCTGATTGATGAGAGCAAAATGGCGCTTTCTGTCTGGCAGGCAGTTGCCATTTCGATGATATCATTAGCAGGTGTCTGGACGGTTTACAGCCTGTTATGCCGGTCGCCACTGGCTGCAAATCCAACAATATTGATGCTGGTTCTTTATGTCATGCTGGTAGCATTGTCATGGGGATTCCATCAGATATTTACTGGCCGCGCGGCTTTTATTCATTTAGGCGCAATCACGGCAACGATTATGTCGGCCAATGTGTTTATGGTCATTATCCCTAATCAGAAAATTGTTGTTGCTGATCT
>JABIWM010000006.1 GCA_018701255.1 Alphaproteobacteria bacterium
ATGACTTCATCGTAAAGCATAGCTAATGAATGCGAAATAATCGATTTGTCATAATGATTGGAAAAATACGCTTTTGCTTTGGTGCTGAATGCTTTGTTCTTCCATTTTGAAACCTCACAAAGGCCATTGGCAATTGCTGTCGCTGATGTATCTGTCACTTTGGCTAAGCCAGCATTAGCAAGCGTTTCGGCATTTGCAACGTGGCTGCTTAAAACAGAAGGAAGGCCAGCAGAAAGCGCTTCAATCGCCGATATACCAAAACTTTCAGAAAATGACGGCAGGATAAATATATCACTCTTGGCAAAGATTTCCGCTTTTTCTCTGCCGCTAACAAAGCCGCGCCATGTGATCTGTCCAGCCACGCCAAGCTGCTTGGCATATGCTTTAAGCTGAGCTGAATATTTAGGGTCGCCATCACCGCAAATATTTAGATGATAGTCAGCCATTTCTGATTGCGCTAGGGCAGCTATAACCGCTTCTATATTCTTGATCGGGTGAACCCTGCCCATATATAGAATCTGATAAGGAAGGGTTTTGTCCTTATGCCCTCCCTTCTTGGCATCAGTTTTGTTATTGCCAACAGAGCGCACCGCAAGCGGGATTATTCTGGTTACTGTATTAATATTGAGGTGATCGAAATCGCCAGCTTCATCATGGCTTGTCAGATGAACCATATGCGCATGATTAAGCAAACGCCGTTCAAAAAGCCGAAATGAAATCATCTTACGAAAGGGTTTATGGCGCATCCCATAACGATTGGCCATCCCGTGCGGGGTAACGATATATGGAATATTATGCCGGCGGCAAGCGCGCCCTGCGAGAATGTTGACGTGACTGAATAGACCATGAATATGGACAAGATCAAAATCAGTAATATGGGTGTTTAGCCATCCTGACATGGTCGGGGTAAATGTATAAAAATCACATCGTTTAGGAAAATAGAAGCGGCCATTGATCTGACGTTCAGGGGCATCAGCGGCTAATCGCCGCCGCCGCCCATCATCATCAGAAAGCGCAACAGTATTTGAATATCCCATTCTATTCAGGGCTTCCATCATTTCAATAACAGCGGTTGTTGGCCCGCCATGGACGGCGGCAAGCGATGGAATGATATGTAAAACTTTAGCCCTAGTCATGAATGCCGCCCATTATTTTGGCTCATTATTTTAGAAATGATCGTCTGAACTGATTGCTGAAATATTTCAGGGCCAAAGCCTTTGGCCATTAGCCGTGATGTCTGTTCGGCCTGTTGCCATTGATCATCATTCCAGCTAGCTAGCGTTACCAACGCCTGATAAATATCATCTGTCTGACCTGCTGCGCAGATCAACGCATTGTCTTTGCTGGCGAGATCAGTAGCAGAACCAATCGTATCAGAAAGGATTAGCGCACATCCACATAAAGCCGCTTCATGCACAACCAGTCCCCAATGCTCTTGCCGTGATGGCAGGACGAGGCAACGCTTTTGCCGAAGCAGATCAGCTAGTTCTGCTGGTTGAACAAAACCTAGGGTTTTGATTTGTCGATGTGCCGGGATACAGCTTTGAAGTGGCCCATTCCCACATAATGTAAGCGTCCATTCAGGATGGCGTTCAGCAAACCGCATAAATGCTTTGACCAGCCCTAAGACATGTTTTCTTTCTATAAATTGGCCGACAAAAATAATATCTTTTGGTCTA
The DNA here is from genome assembly GCA_018701255.1 of Alphaproteobacteria bacterium. GTDB lineage: Bacteria > Pseudomonadota > Alphaproteobacteria > Puniceispirillales > UBA1172 > UBA12202. Next base: position 1,680 of record JABIWM010000006.1, read on the forward strand.
TCAGCTAAAGGATCACCACCATTGAACTGCACTGGATTAGCGCCATACAAACCTTCGGTGATGTGATTATCAGAATAGCCCCATGAGCGCGCCAGTTTACGGCCTGATTTTCCCGGAACAAAAATACCATCATAATGCCGCCGTCTAAATATGCGGTGATATAACGACCGGGCTAACCGTGATAGGCTTGGTGGCGGCAGATTATTATCTACCATCACAATGACAGCAGACCCAGCGGCACGAGCTTCATCAGCGAGGCGGTTAAACGATGGTGTAGCATAGCCGCCGATAAAGAAAATATCAGGTATTTTTAATCCTAATGATGCCCATGTGACTTTGCCAGTAGTATTCTGTTCAATCCAGTAAGCTGATGCTCCAAGCACATCTTCGACATGTTTAAGCGGAACTTTTGGCCGCGTCGCAATGACTGTCGGAGGAATGCTCCGGCCTATACCGACTGCCCTTATGCAATGCGCTGCATATTCAGGTAGCTCTGGCCATGCAAATCCTATTAATATATCCTCTTTCACAATAAAACCTGTTCCGGTGCGGCCAGTCTTCTTTCAGGATATTTTGCCATAGGAAGTCCTTATTTGACGCTTGTGTAATGCTGATGAATGAGCCCTCGAACCCATGCCCCACGGCAAGCATATTTAGGCTGAATATTGCTGTCGTCATTATAAATGATACGCAGTTTCTCTGCAAATCCGGTTGTCACAAAATAGCGCGTCAACATGCGCGGGCCTGTTATCTCCCATACCGCCCTGACAAAGCCATGCTGGTGACGCCAATCATTAAATCGTGGAAATTCATCTGCAATATAATCAAGGATAGAACTGATATGCGGTAGTCCGGGTAACGCCGCCATGACCCAGTTGGCGATGATATTGCCGGATGTGTATTTATCCAAAAGCGGGTTTTCAAGGTCGGCCTTATTATCCTCAATCACTAAATAGAAAATACCTGTTTCAAGTGGGATGGTATCAAGTTTGCCCTGAAACTGTGATTTGAGATCAAAATACCAGCCGCCATGTATCAGTAACACGCATAATCTGAAGATATCTGCACGCATAATGCCATGCGGGCATTGCTGATAAACTTCAAAAATACGCTGTCCTGAAAAATGCTCCTCCATCAGATTATCGGCAGCGGCATCATCCCAGAAAAAGAAATTAAAATTATCATTCCGCGCCATAAAATCTTTGATCTCATGATAATGCGTGCGGCCAACGAGCCCGTTTATAGCGGTCATGTGAACACGCTGTGATGGCGGTGTCTGCGAAAGCTCAGTCTGTGGGTTAGCAAACAGGTTAGCGACATCTTTAGGCGGCAATTCGCGCGCTGCATAAGCATAAAGACGAAGCAAAGCCAGAGCTGGTTTCATCTTGAAATATCCTTTTCCCATGCTTTCTTAATGCGATGCTTTAATAGCTTGTCATGGATGATAAAGGGTATGATCTCTGGCGTCCGAATATATTTCTCTACACGGGCAAGCAGATTGAGATTGTGGATAGACTGGTGCTTCTCATCAGGTTTTAATTTGTCATGAATACGGATAAGGTCTGCCGCCAAGCGGTCTTCCATCCCTATGCCAAAATGACCACCCGATATGCTTTCATCATGTATTCTAAATGCCGCAACACGGGTGAGGTCAATCTTTGGTTTTGCCCTGGCAATAATACAATCGACAAGCAGCTCAAAATCCCAGCAGGTATAATTATCTTTATTAAAACCGCCAATACGTTCAAACAGATCGCGGCGAATGACCATGCCTTGCTGAAACATGGCGGCTCTATGATTTACTAACCCTTGCGCGCTAAATCTTGTCGAAAACAGTCGCCGCAATGGTGCATTATTTTGATCAACCAACCACCCGCCACAAAGCAAAAGTGCTGGCTGATTATATGTATCTAGTAGTTTGGCAATTTTATCTAGCGCCATTGGTAGCAAAAAATCATCTGCATTGATAAACATTAGATATTCGCCGCTTGCCGCATCGAACCCTTTGTTTAGTCCATCAGCGGGGCCGTTATCTTTTTCTAGAATAATATGATCAATTTCTGATGCATGAGAGCTGATGATGGCACGGCTTCCATCCGTCGACCCCGGGTCAACAACAATATATTCAAATAGATTTTTATTCTGGCCAGTAATAGACCGAATACACGTTTCTAGATACTTTGTTTGATTAAATGAAATAGTAACAACGGAAATTTTAACCATAAAATAGTCTTTACAATATTCTTAGGGTTTCAGGGCGATTATACCATGGATTAAATGATTTAGTTGCCCATATTTCAAGATCAGAAAGAAAGTAACTAACGGGCCAACCACGTATAGGATCAGAAACATTATGTCTAATGGTATCCCTGACTGTGTGCTTATCTGGCGTTCTAATATTGATATACTGATCAATATGATTGACCAGATTAGCGGGATCATAGTGGTTTTAGCGGTCATGATAATCTGCTGTAGCAGACCTTGCCAAGAGCGGCGAAACGATAAAGCGGCCATATAAAAAAGATAAAATGATGACATCACAAATCCTAAAACAATGCCGGCAAGCAAGCCGTTCAATCCAAATAAATGCCCCAAGATAAAGCCGAAACAGGCAATAAGACATGTCCGAATAGCTTCCGTAATAAAAAGTGATCTAGAATGTCGCAATGCCACGAGCAGAAAATACCCTGCTGAACTTATTGCATTAGACAGCCAGGCAAGCCCAAGAGCAGCCAAGATTAATCCAAAGAGTGCGGTTTCCTGTCTTTCCAATTCGGTATTAAAAAATAACCATTTGAGCAAAGGGGCAAGGGCAAACAACATAGCAAACATCGCTGTGGAACCGGTAATTGTCAGGCCTAAGATCATGCTATATTCATCTACCATGCGGGTTTTTCCAGTGGCCTTTTCTTGGCTGGCGATACGGGCAAAATACGTAATCACAATCTGGCCTACGGATAGGATTAGGCCGCGTACGCCCTGAATCAACCGGCTAGCTATCTCCATGACAGCGACAACAGCTATTCCAGCAAAATGCCCAACCATGAACTTGATGATCGGTTCAGAGGCCGATTGGACAAACCCAACAGCCAACATTTTAGTGCCAAAACGAACCAGATCACCTAATTTTCTGGAATCCCATATCATGTGATTAAGGGGACGTGTGATGATCCCAAAATAGACCACCATGCCAAAGCCAATCATCACAGCTCCTTGAATGATCTGTATTTGAAAGATGGATGCAAGTCCGTCATCAGTTGTGTGGACGACAATTCCAATCAAGAAAATCACTGCCCCACCAACAACCGTGAC
>JABIWM010000037.1 GCA_018701255.1 Alphaproteobacteria bacterium
CCCGACACATTGAAACGCTGGCGACAGTTATCTTATAGCGGCTATACAGACGCATGGCGCGCCCTGCATCCAGCTAAAACAGCATATAGTTTCTGGGATTATCAAGGCGGTGCGTGGCAAAAAGACAACGGCATTCGCATTGACCATTTTATGCTAAATGCAGAAGCCGCAGACCGTTTACTTGATGCCGATATAGACAAAGCCCCCAGAGGTAAAGATCGCGCCAGCGATCATACCCCTGTCTGGTGCCGGTTTTCGGAAAATATCCCATCAAGTGATTAATCAGATCACCTGCTGAATTATTATCCCGACAAATCAGATATCTGCATAGATATGGGTTTCGGCTTTTCCACCCGGATGCGTTAACGCGCCTTTTTCGGCTGATCCGACGGTTTGTGCATATTTCCACAATGTCCCTGATTGGTAATCGGTTTCACGCGGCTTCCATTGCTGGCGGCGTTTTTCCAGTTCTTCATCAGACAGATCAACAGAAATTGTGCCGTCTTTGGCATCAATGGTGATTATGTCGCCGTCTTTGAGCAATCCGATAGGCCCGCCAATAGCGGCTTCGGGGCCCACATGTCCGATACAGAATCCTCTGGTCGCACCAGAAAAACGGCCATCGGTGATTAATGCCACCTTATCGCCCATACCCTGCCCATAAATAGCGGCGGTTGTTGCCAGCATTTCACGCATACCGGGCCCACCTTTTGGGCCTTCGTAACGGATAACCAGAACTTCGCCTTCTTTATAATCGCGGCGTTCCACAGCGGCGAAAGCGTCTTCTTCGCAATCAAAGCAACGGGCGGTTCCGGTGAAAACCAGATTAGTCATGCCGGCAACTTTCACAATTGCGCCTTCCGGTGCCAGATTGCCGCGCAAGCCAACGACTCCGCCTGTTGGTGACAACGGCGCGCTAACCGGCCGGATCACATCCTGATCAGTCGGGAAAGACACATTAGCCAGATTTTCTTCCATGGATTTGCCGGTTACGGTCAAACAATCGCCATGAATAAAACCGCCTTCGAACAGGGTTTTTAGCAAAACCGGAACGCCGCCAATTTCATACATGTCTTTGGCTACATAACGTCCGCCCGGTTTCAAATCAGCCACATAAGGCGTGCGCTTGAAAATTGCGGCCACATCATGCAGATCAAAATCAATACCACATTCGGCGGCTAGTGCTGGCAGATGCAAACCGGCATTAGTTGAACCACCGGATGCCGCAACAATCGTTGCCGCATTTTCAAACGCTTTTCTAGTCAGAATATCCCGCGGACGCAGATTTGATTTCACCATATCCATCACATGACGGCCTGAATGATAGGCATATTCATCACGGCTTTCATATGGGGCTGGTGCACCTGCTGAACCCGGCAGAGCCAGTCCAATCGCCTCAGACACGCAAGCCATGGTATTGGCCGTAAACTGGCCACCGCAAGACCCTGCACTTGGACAAGCCACGCATTCCAGCTCAAACAGTTCTTCATCAGACATATTGCCAGCGGCATAAGCGCCTACTGCTTCAAATACATCCTGAACCGTTACGTCTTTGTCTTTGAAACGGCCGGGCAGAATAGACCCGCCATACATGAATACTGACGGCACGTTCAATCTTGCCATCGCCATCATCACACCGGGGAGCGATTTATCACATCCGGCCAGACCAACAATAGCATCATAGCAATGGCCGCGAACAGTTAGCTCAATGGAATCGGCAATGACTTCGCGGCTGACCAGTGATGATTTCATCCCCTGATGCCCCATCGCAATACCATCTGTCACGGTGATCGTTGTAAACTCACGCGGGGTGCCGGCATGATCAGCAACGCCTTTTTTAGCGGCCTGTGCTTGACGGCTGAGCGCAATATTACAAGGCGCGGCTTCGTTCCAGGTAGAAACTACACCAACTAGCGGCTGGTTAATTTCTTCTTCTGTCATGCCCATCGCATAATAATATGACCGATGTGGTGCCCGTTCTGGCCCTACGCTAACATGGCGGCTGGGCAGGTTTGATTTATCCCATGACTGTGATGACATTACTGATCTCCTGTTTATTGTAACCGTTTAATGGCGGTATCTAATTTGTTGCGCTGTTCTATCTCTGCGTCAAGTCTGCGTTTGTTTTCTTCGACCACATCTGCTGGTGCTTTATTAACAAAACCGGGATTATTTAATTTTGATTCCAGTTTTTTGACCTCAATTTCGGTAGCTTTTAACGCATCAGATAACCGTTTCTTTTCTGCATCAAAATCTAGCACGCCTGCTAATGGTAAAGCAATTTCAACGCCGCTAACCACCGCCTGCGCGGATTGTGGCGGCATGTCTTGCGCAAACCGGATATCATTTAGCCGTGCCAGACGTAAAATCGCATCCCGATGATCCGTGATCCAGTTTTCATTGAGCGTTTCACTTGTCAGTAATACCAGATCAGGCTTAGCCGATGCAGGAATATTCATTTCATTACGAAGCGATCTGATAGTGCTGATGATATCAAAGACAAAACTGATCTGAACGCCAGCATCTTCAAAATGGCTCACATCACGTTCTGGCCATGATGAGGATATCAGCATGTTTTCACCTTCGAAAATCTCTTTCCATAATTCTTCTGTGATGAACGGCATCAATGGGTGAAGCATGGTGATGGCTTCTGCCATGACTGTCGCGGCCACGCGGGTATATTCATTATTCGCGCTATGATTTTCATCACCCAGAACAGGTTTGATCCATTCCAGATACCAGTCACAAAATTGATGCCAGATAAAGTGATATATCGTATCAGCCGCATCATTAAACCGATATTCTGTAATGGCTGTTTTCATGGCCGAGCTAGTCCGGTTCAGCTCAAACAATATCCACTGGTTAATCGGATCATTAATCGTGATACCGTCAAGCCCCGGTTTGCCTGTTGCATTATTCATCTCAAGGAAACGGCAAGCATTCCAGATTTTGGTGGCAAAGTTGCGATAGCCTTCGATCCGGCTTTCCGCCAGTTTGATATCCCTGCCCTGTGCCGCCAACGCCGTTAATGTAAAGCGTAAGGCATCCGCACCATATTTTTCGGATATATCCAGCGGGTCCATAACATTGCCCTTGGATTTGGACATTTTCTGGCCTTTTTCATCACGCACCAGCGCATGAATATAAACATCCTTAAACGGTACTTCGCCATCCATGAAATGCATGCTCATCATCATCATGCGGGCAACCCAGAAAAAGATAATGTCAAATCCGGTAACCAGAACATCACCCGGATAATAGCGTTTTAAATGGTCGGTTTCTTCTGGCCAGCCAAGGGTGGAAAATGGCCATAATCCGCTGGAAAACCATGTATCCAGAACATCTTCGTCTTGCCGCAATGTCACGTCTTTGCCGTAATGTTCGCGGGCGGCGGCCATGGCTGCATTTTCATCCATAGCAACAAACGGTGTCTGATCAGGGCCATACCAAGCCGGTATCCGGTGCCCCCACCATAATTGACGCGATACGCACCATGGCTGGATATTCCGCATCCATTCAAAATAGGTTTTCTCCCACCGTTTGGGAACAAAACGCGTACGGCCATCTTCAACGGCTTTAATCGCTGGCAGGGCTAACGTTTTTGCGTCTACATACCATTGATCCATCAACCACGGTTCTAGCGGAACGCCTGATCTGTCGCCATGCGGTACACTATGAACCGTTGGCTCAATTTCAGCCAGCATGTTTTCTGCTTCGAGTTGCGCTACCAGTTTCTTTCGGGCTTCGAACCTGTCCATGCCCTGATACGCATCAGGAACAACATCATTCATCCGGCCTTCGGCATCCATGACATTGATCATATCCAGATCATGACGGCGCCCAACCTCAAAATCATTGAAATCATGGGCTGGCGTAATCTTGACCGCGCCTGATCCTTTTTCCATATCGGCGTATTCATCAGCAACGACAGGAATCCGCCGCCCCATCAATGGCAGGATCACATGCTTGCCAATCAGATTTTTATAACGGGGATCATCCGGATGAACGGCAACCGCTGTATCACCAAACATGGTTTCGGGGCGGGTTGTTGCCACAACAAGATGTTCGTCACTATTTTCAACCGGATAGCGAATATGCCAATAATGACCATTAACATCACGTTGTTCAACTTCCAGATCAGAAATAGCGGTTTGTAGCTTCGGGTCCCAGTTAACAAGGCGTTTATCGCGATAAATCAATCCTTCTTGGTGCATTTGCACGAATACCAGCCGCACGGCCTTTGACAGCCCTTCGTCCAGTGTAAAGCGATCTCTGGCCCAATCTGGTGAAGCCCCTAGTGATTGCAGTTGCTTGGAAATGGTGCCGCCGGAATGATCAACCCATTTCCAGACTTCATCAACAAACTTATCTCGCCCTAAATCACGCCGCTTCACGCCCTCGGCATCCAGTTTACGTTCCACCACCATTTGCGTAGCAATACCAGCGTGATCTGTCCCCGGTTGCCATAGCGCATCGCGCCCTGCCATACGGTGATAGCGGATTAATATATCCTGCAAGGTAAAGGTGAGCGCATGGCCAATATGCAATGAGCCTGTCACATTTGGTGGCGGCATCATAATCGTGTAAGGGGCTTTCGGGCTGTTAGGCGTGCTAGCAAAGGCATTGCTATCGACCCACGCTTTATACCACCGCGCTTCGAATTGTTTTGGATTATAGGTTTTATCTAGCATATCAACGATTATTCTAAGGTTTCACAATCTGCTTTTTAGACATTTACTGACTATATCACAAGCCTTATGACAAATAGATTAACGCAAGGCTGAATATCCGGATGAATCCCATCAATATTATTCAGATTTTTTTGTATCAGATTGTGACTTAGGATCAGATAGTTGTGCGGAAACGGTTTCAGAAAACACTTGCGGTAATCTATGCCTGATCCAGTCTTCTAATTCTTTTGTAATCACAGCCTCAACCGAAGACCGGATATTCTGGCTGAATACATCGGTCATATCATCAGATGCGATAGTTTCTGGTTCAGACATATTATCAACAAGCCTTATGACTTCATTGAGGATAAGTACTGATTTGTCTTGTGGTAACGCTGATAACTTGCTTTCCAGCTGTACCAGCACAGATTTAAGCGGGGTTTCATCAGGTGTTGTTGAATGTTTACCTTTGGTAACCACTTTATTCAGATCAAGTATGGCAGAAGACATATCCAGATGTTTTGGACGCGTTGCCATCGGTTTTAATCCTGATAAATGATTTTCGGTGGAATACCGCTAAATGGTGCATCATGCGCTGGTAAATCATCAACAGACACAAAAACCGGCATGAGCCCAAAAGTTTCGGCATTTAACTGCCCCATGCTGGCAAGCAAGGCATATCCGGATAAAACATAGTCCCCACGAGTGCTGATCAGACTCAGTTCAGCATTCACAACATCCTGTTCAGCGTCCAGCAAGTCCAGCAATGTTTTCAACCCGAATTCAACCTCTTTTTTGACACCGTCCCGAAATAATATAGCAGCATCACGTTCAGATTGATTGGCTGTAATCAAACTGCTGGTTGCTTTAAACTGACGATAGGTATTTTCCGCATTAAGCCGGGTGATCTGTTCGGAATCGGCCAGTGTTAGCACCATATATTTATGATCAGCAACCAAAGCGCGGGATTTGGCGCGGGTGGCATTAGTCGGATATAATGGCGCGGTTAATGTGATTGACGCGGCAACAGAATCAATATTTGAGGTCGTCACATTAGAGCTGGTTGTTGATCCCGTGATATTAAAATCAATCTGTGGTCTGATCTGTGAGATAAGTGCATTCAAACCAAATCGGGTTAATCGCTCATTAATTTTGACTTGCTGATGCCCCGGTTGAGCATCCAGTGCCATATCACCTGCCAACCCTGCACTTGCCGGAATTGGGCTGATGACTTCTGGAAGGGTGAGTTGATCAGGCAATTCCCCGAAATACCGCATGTAAATAGCACTGGCAGTATTCAGCTGTGTTTCTGCTGAAATAAAGGCCGCTTCTGCGCGCGCCAGACGGGATTGTGTCAGCGCCAGTTGTGTTGGTGTGCTATCGCCTAGCTGAACCCGTAATTCACTGGCGGCTAGCTGTTGTTTCAAGCGGTCAACATTTGATGCTTCCACCTGAAGCCGTTGCCGCGCTGTAACCAGATTAATGTGAGCTGTTAACGCATCCATTAGCAATTGATGTTCGGCAGAACGGTAAGAATAGATAGCGTTTTCCAGCGTTAATCTGGCAATAATGCCATCGGCCTTTGCTTCGCCACCATCATAAAGCGGTTTCGTGATCGTCAGCGTTATGTTTTCATTTTCCGTATCAAAATTATCACCACCATCGATAGAACGCTCACCCCGATTAACATATGAGCTGAGTGACGCGGACAAATCCATGCTGGAGCCGGCAATAATGGATTCTTCTTTTGCCGATTTGATATTTTCTATTTCGGCTAGGATAGCTTCGCTATGATTAAGCGCGTGCTGTAATGAGGCATGTAATGAGGACGTATCAGCGCTGGCATAATTGGGAATGATCATTCCGATAAAACAAAAAGCCTTAAAAATGCGAGCAAACATATCTTTTCCCGTTAAAAAACTAGAATTAAAATTGAAACGCAGTGGCCTTATTGAACTCTGTCAGGATAGGCGTTTGCGCATCAAAGAGATATTGCCGGGAAAATCCAGATTTAGTTCTCTGGAATAGCGTAGCTTTACCCGGTGCGGCATTGTTATCACGAATAACGGTAACTAGCCGGCCATGCTCGGATAACTGATCCAGAATATGATCAGGGACTTCGGCTACCGCGCCTTCGATAATAATGGCATCATATGGCGCTTCGCTGGCAAAGCCCAATTGGTGATCGCCATGAAGAATAACGCTATTATCAACAGACATCTTAATCAGATTATCCTGCGCCGTTTTAGCCAGTTCTGCATGGGCTTCGATACCGACAACAGATTGTCCTAGTGATGATAACAACGCCGTGCTGTAACCGCATCCTGCCGCGATATCCAGAATGGTATCATCAGATTTGATATCCAGCGCCTGTATTAATCGAGCCAGCACCATGGGTTCAAGCATAAACCGGCCAAAACCAAGCACCAAGTCTTCATCGATATAAGCTAATCCCTTAAGCTCCGGGCTAACAAATTCTTCGCGTGGCACATTTTCAAAAGCCATAATAACGCGATCATCGGTTACTTTAGTAACACGAAGCTGACTTTCAACCATATTTCGCCGGCGGCTTGCATAAACAGACATAACAGGGATTCCTACTTATGGGTTCTTAAGAATAACATATCAGAACAACATAACGAATTGTTGTAATAATGCCTAGCATAATATGAGTATAATATGAGCATAGTATAAGTATAATATGAGCATAATATGAGTGCAATTTGAGGGATAATTTGCGGATACATGATCATATTGATAAACCCATAGTCTTTCGTGAATAGTTGACGGCATGCAACAGTTGCGCTATTGAGTTCCTCACTGCATGATGGCCCGGTGGCAGAGTGGTGATGCAGCGGCCTGCAAAGCCGCGTACACCGGTTCGATTCCGGTCTGGGCCTCCATCGCTTCCTTACTTGTTTATATATGACGAACCCTATTATGTTCTGATTATAAATTCAGTTTATATATTCGTTCTATATATTCAGGGTATTATGATCAGAATCATTATTATCTATTTTCATATGATATTAGCAGGATTTTATCCTGCCGCAGTCATGGCCAATACAGACGCTGTTTCATTGGCGGATGAAATCAACAGAATTAATGCGAATGTTATATTCATGCGGCATGCCTTAGCACCCGGTTATGGTGATCCTGCAAATTTTGATATAAATCAGTGCACCACTCAGCGCAATCTGGATGAAACCGGCCGTAAACAGGCGCAATTCATCGGCCAGTATTTTATCAATGAAGATATTACATTAACGGATATTTTATCTAGCCAGTGGTGCCGGTGCAAAGACACGGCTACTGAGCTAGGGCTGGGTCAATGGAACAGCTTTGCTGGTCTGAATTCATTTTTTCAAGATCATGCCGATAGAACCGAAACATTGGACTTACTATCAATAAAACTTGATCAAATAGATGAAAATGAACTGGTGCTAATGGTGACACATCAAGTGGTTATTAGCGCTGTAACACGACACTCAACACAAAGCGGCGGTTTGATACTTCATAATACCCGAACAGGTGTATCTGTGCCCTTCACTATCAAGGATTTATAAAAATCTGTGTCCTATAATGGTCTGTCGCCAATAGCTTCTTTGCGTTTGGCAACAAAAGCATGTAGCGCATCAGCGCGTGCCGGATCAAGTGTTGGCGGCACAAAGTGATCAAGGACGGATTTCCATTTTTCTTCAGCCCGGTCATAAGCCGTAAGCTCGCCATTTGCTTGCCAGTTTTCAAAGGTTTGCCAATCGCTCATCAATGGTGCAAAAAACGCTGTTTTGTAGCGTTCCAGCGTGTGATCATGACCAAAGAAATGCCCACCCGGTGCCACATCACCAATGGCATCAAAGCCAAGCTCATCAGGTGAAAAATCTATGGGTGCCAGCATTTTGGCAAAGGAATCGATCATATCACAATCAAGCATGACTTTTTCATAACTGGCGACTAACCCGCCTTCCATCCATCCGGCGGCGTGATAAATTAGATTAGCACCACCAAATACTGCCGCCCAAAGTGACACCTGGGTTTCAAATGCGGCCTGTGCGTCTGGAACATTAGATGCACTGCATCCGCTGCTTCGATATGGCAAGCCGTAATGCCGGCAAAGCTGACCACTGGCCAGATTTGTCAAAGCATTTTCAGGAGTGCCAAACGCTGGCGACCCTGTTTTCATGTCTACATTAGACGTGAAACCGCCATATACTACCGGTGCGCCGGGGCTGACCGATTGTATCATGGCAATAACAAATAATGCTTCGGCGTTTTGCTGGGACAATGCAGCAGGCAAGCTGACCGGAGCCATTGCGCCCATTAAGGTGAAAGGCGTGACAATTGTGGCTTGTCCCCATTCGGCCATGGCAAGGGCGGCATCGGACATTTCGGTATCAAGAACACGCGGCGAATTTACATTGATATTAGTAATGGCCGATGGGGATGACTTCATTTCTTCTACCGTTATTCCCCGTGCTATTGCGATCATTTCCATCGCGTCTGTTACCCGTTCGCGGCCAACAGACATACAGGCGGTGACTTTATCGCTGTTGATCAGGGTTGCCAGCATACTGTCCAGATGGCGCGTATGTACGGCCAGATCATTGGTTGCGGCGGTTTGATTTCCATAAAGCTGAATATTATTCTGGGCTTGCCCCAGTTTGATCAGATCAGTAAAATCAGATAATTGTGAGGATCGCCTGCCACGGGATTTATCGCTGACATTTGGCGGCCCCGATACCATGCCAAAATTGACATGTTTACCGCCCACGGTGATTTGCCGTTTGCTATTGCGTGGCGTCAGGGTGAATTGCGATGGTGCGGATGCAATATGCGTCATCACGAAATCCGTATCAGCACGAACCATCATGGTATCATCATCAACATGACATCCTTGTGATTTGAGATGCTGGCGCAAAGATGGGCTTAAAACCTTAAGACCATGATCACGAATAATAGCCATGCTGTTTTCGTGAATACGTTGAATATCGTCTTCGCGTAAAGGCGTTAAATAGCCAATCTGATTTACATAACCGCCATAATGAATAGGTGATTTTTGTTCTGTTGTATTAACTGTTTCACGTTGGCGTCTGGAACGGCGTGATGATCGAGCCTTTGGGATTTGATCGGGCATATTTTTCTCCTCATTTTTATGAAAGGCTAGATAATCACCTGCATTTAATTCATATAAGACAATTTATAATACATTTGCGACACTAACACGGTGAAAGCATATTTAAAAATTTAATCCGGTAAAAAATATGTGATAGCAATGTCTGTCACTGGCCTGTATAAAACAGACTAATTAATACGGTATCCGGTATTCATCATATGTCCTTTTTAACCTCACGCTATTTTGCTCACGCGCTATTGATGCTAACCGCATTTATATGGGGGGTTAGCTTCGTTTTTCAGACAACAGGGATGAAAGA
>JABIWM010000038.1 GCA_018701255.1 Alphaproteobacteria bacterium
CCTACCTTTGGCATATAGTCGCGCATGATCTGATAGCGGCCTTTCGGCATCCACGGAATATCCTGACGGCGCCATTTCGGATCAAATCCAATGCCCAGCATCCAGATACAATCCGCGGCCATGATTTCTGTCATTAGATCAAGATGGGCATGGGTTTCTGCACAGGTTTGATGCAGCGTTTTCAGCACCGCGCCTGACAGTTCCAGCTGCCCCCCCGGTTCCAGCGTGATAGATGAGCCATCATTATGCTTTGTTGCTATGATATGGCCGTTTTCCATGACCCCTTGCCAGCCATCACGTTTGGCAACACTGTCCAGGATATAGCGGATACCATGCTCATCATCATAACCGGGGCGGGTTCGATTCTGACAATTAAAAAGCAGTTTTTCATGCTCTGTTCCGATACCCCATTGATCAGCGGGTTTTTCGCCATCAGCAAACCACGCGATCATGCTGTCACGATCCAAAAGCTTATGTGGATGATCTGTCATGATGTGTATTCCATTCTTTATTATAAACTAGCCTGCCAGAGGCCAAGAGCAAGGATTGCCGCAGTATCTGACCGTAAAATATTTGATCCTAATGATACTCCATGAATGCCCGTTTGATCTAGCAGGAAACGCGTTTCCTGATCAGAAAAGCCACCTTCCGGCCCAATCAGAATAATTGACGGCCTATCCGGTTTTTGATGATCTTTCCGGTGTTGTAAAAATGATAACATATGCGCATCAGCTTGTCCGGCTTGCGCTTCGTCACAGAAAATCATCTCTTGGGTGCCAAGTCCAGCGCAAAAATCATGTAACTTTTGCGGTTTTAACAGATGGGGAACTGACATGCGTTCCGATTGTTCCGCCGCTTCTGTTGCGATGAGCCGTAACCGTTCCAGATTAACATGCGGCGACTGCGTGAATGCGGTTAAAACCGGCGCTAGAGTGGTCACGCCACATTCCGTTGCTTTTTCAATCATGGCTTCCATGCGCTGGCGGCGGATAGGCGCAAAAGCCAGCGTTACAGACCGATTGGTTGCTGTTTCTGTTGCTGTTTCTGGCTCTATGACTGGCGGTTTGATCTGTTCGGCCAGATGCAGGGTAATTTTTTTTCGGCTTATCGATACGATACGCGCCAGAAACTCACCATCGTTTTCATTGAAAACTCTGATTTCCGCCCCGTCTTTGAGCCGTAAAACAGATATCAGATAATGCGTCTGGCTATCAGTAGGCTCAATCACCCCGCCAGAATCAAGCCGCCCATTCTGGGCTGGCATATGTTCCATTGGCATATATAGCCGTTGTGTCTTCCGTGTCGTCATAGGGACTGATTACTCATCCTCATGAACAGACGCAACCGAAATATCCTTTTGCTAATGATCATCCTACTTCTGTCTGATCTGTTCCACCCACTTGATTGACAGGACTTGTCACATGTGGCCGCATGTCATAAAACCACCATATGCCATCACTATCAGACCATAAATCATCTAGCGATATTAAACCATTTGAACATGGATTCTGGCTGTTATTGCCTTTATGGGCGCGTGATATGCTTATCCTGATGCGGATTGACCGGCCTATTGGCTGGTGGCTTCTGCTGTTGCCGGGGTGGATTATCATGCCTGTTGCCGCCCGGCTTTATGATATTGCACCAGCCAGATTGCTCTGGCTGATGGGATTATTCTGGATCGGGGCAATTATCATGCGCGGGGCGGGATGTATCATCAATGATATCTGGGATAGGGATATTGATCCGCTAGTCGCCAGAACCAGCACGCGCCCCATCGCTGATGGCCGCATCAGCGTCTTTGCCGCGCTGGTGATGCTTGCTGTGCTAGGCGGGATAGGGCTTACGATATTAATACAATTACCAGCTAAAGCCATGCTAACCGGTTGCGCCGCTTTGCCGTTGATTGTGATTTACCCATTAGCCAAGCGGTTCACCGGATATCCGCAAATCGTCCTTGGGCTAACCTTTGCATGGGGGGTGTTTCTGGGCTGGGCGGCATGTGATATCTGGCCGGATATGCGCGTTTTATGGCTTTATTCGGCGATGGCATTATGGACGTTCGGCTATGATACCATTTATGCCACCCAAGATATGGCCGATGACATAAAGATCGGCATTGGCTCATCTGCGTTAAGCCTCAAAAACCGGATAAAGGCTACTGTCGGATGCGTTTATGTTCTGGTGATTATTGATCTGATCTGTTTTGCCGTGACCATTGATGCTGGCTGGGGGATGGTGGCGGCTATTGCTATCACCGGACTACATTTTTTCTGGCAAATCCGTTGCTTTGATGAAAATAATCCGGCAATGGCAGGTGTTTTATTCCGCCGCAATCGTGATGTTGGGCTGATCCTTACTGGCGGTGCGTTAATCGATTACGCCCTGACATATGGTATGGTATGATATGGCACATGCTCGCCTGATCCGGAGCTGTCTGTTTAGATAAGCCCAGCCGTTTCATCCAGCCCAAGCGCGATATTCATATTCTGCACCGCCGCCCCTGATGCACCTTTGCCCAGATTATCCAGCCGCGCCACAATCAATCCGGCCGTATCCGGCCGCTGTTCCGGGTAAAACAGATGAATATCCATGCGGTTTGATCCCACCAAATCCTGCATGCCCAGAAAGCCGCGATCATTCATCGCCGTCTGATCATTAGGGGCATGGACGGTCACAAATGGCTCATCCCGATAATGCTGACCAAGGGCTGTATGAATATCGGCTATGCTAACCTGCTTACGCATCTGATCCAGATGCAGCGGCAACATGACCATCATACCGGCATAGAAATCACCAACCATCGGCGTGAATACCGGCGGCTTATTCAGCCCCCCATGCATCATGACTTCTGGTAGGTGCTTATGATTCAGATTAAGCCCATAGGCAAAATGATGCGGGGTATCGGCATCATCCGGATGGGTATCCATATAGGAAATCAACGCTTTGCCGCCGCCGCTATATCCGCTAACCGCTGATACCGACAGGTTAGCATCCGGTGATAACAGATGGTGTTCGGTCAATGGCCGGATCATGGCAATCATGGCCGACGCATAGCATCCGACATTGGCAATATGCCGGCTAGCGGCAATCCGGTCACGCTGACCGGCGGTAAGTTCGGGAAAACCATAAACCCAGCCATCAGCGGTACGATGCGCGGTTGACGCATCAATGATACGGCAATCCATTCCGGATGCCATATCCACGGCTTCCATAGCGCTATCATCCGGCAAACAGAGAATAACAGCATCCGCCGCCGCCATAGCATCCCGCCGATGCGAAGCGTCTTTACGGTCGGCATCTGCTAGATGTATCAATTCGGCATCAGGATGTGTTAACAACCGTTCACGCACCTGTAATCCGGTTGTTCCAGCCTCACCATCAATAAAAATTTTGTAACTCATGGTTTTTCATACTGCCTGAGCGGTTGCGGAGCAAGTCATTATCGGTTAATCACATGATCATGAGCATTGATCTTGAAACCATTATGTCCATGCTTCTGGATAATGCCAGAAAACATGGCGCCGATGCCGCCGATGCGATTGTTGCTGGCGGTGTATCCGAAGAAGTCTCAGTCCGTCTGGGCAAGCTGGAATCTATCGAACGATCCGAAGACCGTAATATCGGCTTGCGGGTGTTCGTTGATGGCCGCAACGCCATTATTTCCACCGCCAGCATTGATGCCGATAGCATTGATGAACTGGCCGCCCGTGCCGTGGCTATGGCGCGGCTTGCCCCCCGGGACCCGTATGCCGGATGTGCGGATGCCAGTTTGCTGGCAACCGATATCCCTGATCTGGATTTAATGGACAGAACCATTCCATCCAGCGATACGCTTAAGGATTTGGCCTTTCGTGTTGAGGACGCGGCGCAATCGGTCAAGGGCATCACCAATTCCGAGGGCGGCAACGCGTCTTATGGAACATCTGCTGTCATGCTTGCCACAACCAACGGATTTTCTGCCAGTTATGAACGCAGTGGCTATGGTATATCAACCGTTTCGCTGGCCGAACATGATGGCAAAATGGAACGTGATTATGATTATAGCTCAGCGGTACATTTCGCCGATCTCAAATCACCCGAAGACATAGGCCAGAGCGCCGCCCGCCGGACATTATCCCGGCTTGGTGCCCATAAAGTCAAAACCGGTAGCTTCCCAGTCATTTACGATCAGCGCGTATCCGGAAGCATCAGCGGTCATATCGCCAGTGCTATCAATGGCGCGTCTATCGCCCGTGGAACCAGTTTCCTCAAAGACAGCATGGGACAACAGATCACCAATGCCGCCATTACCATGCGCGATGATCCCTTGCGGCCGCGCGGAGCTGGTTCATCCGGATTTGACGGCGAAGGATTAGCCAGACGCGAACGCATCATGATTGAACATGGTATCCTGAATGGCTGGTTTCTTGATCTGGCCAGCGCCCGGCAATTAGGGCTGGAACCCACAGGCAATGCCAGCCGCGGCACCAGTTCTTCACCGTCACCATCCACAAGCAACTGGATCATGGACGCAGGCCAGCTCAGCCGCGATGAGTTAATTGCCAATATTGACGAAGGTTTTCTGGTAACGGAATTAATCGGCTCATCTGTCAGCCTGATTACCGGTGATTATAGCCGTGGCGCATCCGGTTTCTGGATCGAAAAAGGCCAGATCACCTATCCGGTAACAGAAGGCACGATAGCCGGCAATCTCAAAGACATGCTGATGACTATTACTCCGGCTAATGATCTGGACTTTACGCGGTCAAATATTACACCTAGCTTACGCATTGACGGTATGACTCTCGCAGGCGGCTGAGCAGATGAAAAATTCCGAAAAAAAACAGATATCAAACTGGACTTATCTGATGCTAAAGGATCACGGATGCTTGCGGCTATACTGGCATAATCTGTATCAGATATCCGACGAAGCATGGCGATCCAATCAACCGACCCCCGGACGGATTACGGCGGCGGCAAAAAACGGTATTAAGACTATTATCAATCTGCGGGGGCCGCGCAATGATGGCGGCTGGCGGCTAGAAAACGAAGCGTGCCAGAATCACGGCCTGACGCTGGTGGATTTTACTATCCGGTCACGAGCGGTTCCTGATGCCGCCACTATTCACGCCGCCAAAACATTATTTGAAAATGTCGAATATCCTATTTTGATGCATTGCAAATCCGGTGCTGACCGGGCGGGCATCATGTCGGCGCTTTATCTGTTGCTTCGTCAATCCGCAACTCTGGATGAAGCCCTCAAGCAGTTAGCGTTGAAATATCTGCATATCCGGCAATCCAAAACCGGATTACTGGATGCGTTTCTAGAAACTTACCGGCCATTTGAAGCCAGCGGCATGTCATTCATAGACTGGGTTGATCAACACCTTGATCCTGCCGCTATCACTAGCCAGTTCCGGTCAAAAGGCTGGGCAAACCGGCTTGTGGATAGCATTTTGCGGCGGGAATAATCCCCGCAATACCATATAATATGCCTTAAAAGAAATGCTGGCTCTGGCAAAGGCTGGCATAAACTCCGCCTTTAGCAAGCAGGCTGTCATGATGCCCTTGCTCAACAATCTGGCCGCCATCAATGACCAGAATATGATCCGCATGGCGAACTGTCGCCAACCGGTGCGCCACAATAATCGTTGTCCGGCCTTTGGCTAGCATCTGCATTGCGTTTTGAATGTGTTCTTCTGTTACCGAATCAAGTGCGCTTGTCGGCTCATCCAGCAACAGAACAGGAGCATTTCGCAATATGGCTCTGGCAATCGCAATTCGCTGCCGCTGACCACCTGACAACCGGTTGCCTTCTTCGCCAACCATGGCGTCATAGCCGTCTGGCAAGGCGGTTATGAATGTATCGGCCGCCGCTGATTTTGCGGCTTTATGAATAGCCGCCTCATCAGCATCCAATCGGCCAAAGGCAATGTTATTTGCCACGGTGTCATTGAATAGCAAACTATCCTGACTCACCAGCGCCATTGATGCCCGCAAATCAGACAAATCCAGATGCCGCAAATCATGGCCATCAAGCCTGATCACGCCTTCGGCCGGATCAAACAGACGCGGGATCAGATTAATAATCGTGCTTTTGCCGCCACCGCTAGGCCCCACCAAGGCCATCGTCTGCCCCGGGTTAACCGTAAAACTAATATCTGACAGAGTCACATCCTCAGCATACCGGAAACTGACAGATTCAAAGCTGATTTGGCCGTTTACCTGTTTCGGTATTTCCGGCTTGGCTGGTGATGCAACATGACTAGGCGTGTCTAGCAAGGTATATAGCCGTGATAACGCGGCGGCGGCTTCTTGCAGAATGGTGTTTAATGTACCCAATGCCCGCACCGGCTGTGCCAGCATCAGAAGCGCGGTGATAAATCCGGCAACATGCCCGATATCAAGGCTTCCGCTTAGTACGCGCCAGCCCGCAAATCCGACAATCCCGGCGATGGCAACACCGCCCAGCACCTCAAGAATAGGGTCAATTTTTGCCCGTCCATATGCCAGTGAGCGCTGATTCTGGAATAACAATTCAAACATGCGGCTGGTTCGTGATTTTTCATAATCTTCGAGCCCATAGGCACGGATCATTCGGCCGCCTTTTATGGTTTCATGCAAGGTTGATGTCGCCTGCCCCAGATGTTCCTGCAATTCGCGTGATCCATGCCGCTGACGGCGACCAATGCGGAGAATAGGCTGCATTGCCAGCGGATAAACCCCCAACACAAACAGCGTTAACAACCAGTCAAATGAGATCAGCACTCCAACCAGAATAATAATCATCAGACTATCCTTGATCAGATTGTTGATCAGCCGCACCAATGCCTCACGAATGATATTGACGTCATTGGTCATCCGGCTAACAAAGGTGCCTGATGGTTGCGACATGATATCACGCAAATCAGCCATGATCATGTGACTGGCCATCTGTTTCTGTATTTCACGGGTGACTAATAACGACAACAGCGCTATTTCGTTAGCCAGACTGTACATAGCTACCGACCGAATAGCCGCAATAACAACAATCAACGCCGGCATCTGCCAGACCAGATCAGGGCTGGCGACACTTAATCCATTGAACACATACCCGATCAGCACCGGATAGGCACCGGATGACGCAGATATGATAATCATGAATATCAATATCAGTAATAGCCGCCCCAGATATTTCCGCACCCAGTCACGCCATAGACGCCGAAAAAGCGCTGTTGTGCTATAATCTTTTGCGGGCTGGTCAGATTGATGTTCTGTTTCTTTCATATCTCTTTGATAGGCTATCTGGGCGCATAGAACAACATGAAAGCAGATCATAATATCCCGAATAATATGAATTTCCTGCTTTCTAGATGCTGGTTTAAAGGAAAATAACTGGATTAATATAGGCAGAATGTGGCAAATAAGAACAGCAAGACATTATCAGGAATACGCGTTTATCTGGCCATGCTGGAAGAACCGAACCATCACATATGATCAAATCGGCTTTAAAATTCAAATTTCTGAGAAGTATTCTGGGATATATTTCAGGACTTTATTTAACTTTACTGGGCAGAACAATACGCTGGCACAGGCTGGATGGTGATGGATTATCCGGACAGCTAGAACTGGATGGTAGCGGTATTTTAGTGTTATGGCATAGCCGGTTAATTAGTATTCCGCATCTTATTGGGCGGGAATATCGCCCAAATGTGCTGGTATCCAAAAGCCGTGACGGACGCATCATTAAACCTTATGGTATTATTAATGGATCGCGGATTATTGACGGCTCATCAAGCAGAGGCGGGGTTAGCGCCTATAAAAAAATGCGGCGGGAATTAAAATCCGGCGCCTATCTGGTAATTACACCTGATGGCCCCAGAGGCCCTGCCCGACAGGCAACAGCATCTGTCATTCATCTCGCCGCAACAAGTGGCGAGCCTATCATTCCATTCAGCTATTCGGCATCACCGATGAAACGATACAAGAGCTGGGACAGATTAATGATGCCTAAATGGTTTAGTCGTGCCGCCTATGCTTTTGGTGATCCGATTTATATCAGCCCAAACCCTAGCAAGGCCGATATTGAAACAGCCATATCTGCGCTAGAAGACTCATTAAATATAGTTACCGCTAAATGTGACGCCGCCTTTGATTACCCGCCTGAACATATTCCCCATCGCTATGGGGATTCCAGATAATGATCATGTTCAGATTATATGCTGGGTTATGGTTGATATTAATGCCGTTAATGCGGCTATGGCTAGGCTGGCGCATCATCAAAGGCAAAGAACAACGTGACCGGATTGCCGAACGATATGGCAAGACTAGCCTCACCCGCCCAGATGGCAAGCTGATCTGGTTTCATGCCGCCAGTGTTGGCGAAGCGGTTTCTGCATTATCGCTGGCCAGAACCATTTTCGACAAACATCCCGACATTCATATTCTGATCACATCCGGCACGTTAACATCTGCCCGGATGGTCGCTAATGCCATAGCAAAACATCCGCATGCGGCACGACTTATTCATCAAATGCAACCGCTGGATGCTTCGTATATTATCCGGCGATTTCTTAATCACTGGCGGCCAGATATTCTGTTATCCCTTGAAAGCGATTTATGGCCAATGATGATTTGCAATACACATGCCCTGGGGATTCCGGTCATGATGGCATCTGCACAAATGTCAGACGCATCCATGCGGCGTTGGCAACGTATTGGCCATGCGGCCAGACAGATCATATTTTCTGCTATCACCCGCATAGAAGCCATTGATGACGAACAGGCCTACCGGTTCCGGCGCATCACCAGCCCCGGCTGGACACAAATTAACGTTAGCGGATCATTAAAAGCCACCGCACCACCACCTGCGATTGATGACGATATGGTGAACAGGATTAACCATCTGGCAAATGACCGGACAGTGATTCTGCTAGCATCCAGTCATCCGGGCGAAGACGATATTGTGGTTGAAGCGGTTGAGGCTATCCACCAAAGCGAAGCAATCCTGCTCATCCTGACACCCCGGCATGTCGAACGGGGTAAGTCTATTCATACGATGCTGGCACAACGTGATATTCCGGCGTTTCTGCTTAGCCAGAACAGTTGGCCGGATAGCATATCACCGCCAAAGAAAATGCAGGTCTGTGTTGCTGATGTGATGGGGCAGATGGGCAGTTTTTTTTCGGCCGCAGATATAATTATCATGGGCGGCGGATTTATGCCGCTGGGCGGTCATAATCCAATGGAGCCGGCGGCATGTGGTAAGGGCGTTATCAGCGGGACAAACGTTAACAAAAATACCGCAATCTATAAACGGCTAGATGATTTTGGCGGCGTGATCTGGGCAGATAATGCCAGAGATTTAACGCAAGCCATGCTTTCGCTGATTACTGCACCAACCCGGCTTCAGCATTTAAACTCAGGGGCTTATTCTGCTTATCAGTCTTTCACCCAGCAAAGCCATGCTGTCGCGGATCAGGTTTTACAATTGATCGCATCAGGTGCATCAGGCACGTCTGGCACATCTGGCACATCCGGAAAGGCGACCATATGAAATCAACGCCGTCTTTCTGGTATCAGCGCAGTATCAAAGGATACGCCATCATGACGGTTTTGTGGCCGCTAAGCATCCTCTGGCGGCTAGGCAGTTATTATCGCCGTCTATGGATTACCCCGGCCAGATTGAATATACCGGTTATCTGCGTGGGTAATTTAACCGCTGGCGGCACCGGCAAAACGCCCTTGGTGCGGCGGCTGGCTGATATGGCAATAGCATCCGGATTATCGCCTGTTATATTAAGCAAAGGTTATGGCGGCAAAGAAACCGGCCCCATGATCGTCAGCGCGGATAGCACCGCTGATATGGTTGGTGATGAACCGCTGGAGCTAGCCGATATCTGCCCTGTGGTGATTGCCAAAAACCGCAAAGCAGGCGCCACATGGATTGCCGAAAACATGGCCGCTGATGTGATCATCATGGATGACGGTTTTCAAAATCCGGCTATTCGGGCGGATATCGGTATTCTGGTATTTGATGGCGCGCGCGGGATTGGTAATGGCCAGATTATCCCTGTTGGCCCTTTGCGCGAATCATGGCGCGATGGGCTTCACCGAGCCAGCCATGTTATTATCA
Organism: Alphaproteobacteria bacterium; assembly: GCA_018701255.1. Taxonomy (GTDB): domain Bacteria; phylum Pseudomonadota; class Alphaproteobacteria; order Puniceispirillales; family UBA1172; genus UBA12202. Next base: position 10,094 of record JABIWM010000038.1, read on the forward strand.
TTGGTGAGGATGCTCAGGGGTTAAGCCATGCGATAAAACAGATCAGGCCAGATATCCCCATCATATCAGCCCATAAACGTTTTGATCAAACAACAAAGTCCGTATTATCCAGTGATCCGCTAGTGGCCTTTGCCGGTATTGGACATCCAGAAGCCTTTTTTTCCATGATCACACAACATGGTGGGCAAATTGTAAAAACGCTGGCATATCCGGATCATCATCAATATACCGCGACAGATTGGGACGATATTTATAAGACAGCATCCCAAAGCAGGGCTAAACTGATCACCACAGGAAAAGACTTTATGCGACTTCATCCGGCACAGCGCCAACATGTGACACCGCTCCCGCTTATGCTGGATATCGATACCGCATGGATCACTGATATTTATGATGAGTTATGTCATGATTAAATGGATAAAAACATGGCTGCAAAGATTGATTATCTGGCCAATACCGGCAGCATTTATTTATATTATCATGGGGTTCCGGCTGATTATTCCCGTGCGGTGGGCAAGTGCGTTCATGGCTTTCATCGTCAGGTTTGTCGCGCCCATGACATCATGGCATAGCCGTGCCAGAAAAAATATCCAGCTTGTTATGCCGGAATTAAGCTCCGCTGAACAAAACCGCATTCTGCGTGCTATGTGGTGGAATCTGGGGCAGACACTGGGTGAGTTTCCCTATCTGGATCGACTATCGCATTCTAGATATATCACCGAACATGGTGATATTTCCATTGATCAGCTGGCATCTACCGGCGGCTTTGTGGTTGGTGGCCATATCGGAAACTGGGAGCTATCGGCCATGCCGC
>JABIWM010000039.1 GCA_018701255.1 Alphaproteobacteria bacterium
AACCTTGCTTGTGGCGGCATATCCGATATGGGCAATGTTTCATTATAATGAACTGGATTCTGCCAATCCGGTGATGCCCCATATGATCCACCGCCACCCCGATATGCAGGCCGCCCCCCGCTATATGAGCCGCCGCTATATGATCCTCTGCCATGTTGCTGATAACTTGCCATGCCAAGCGCCGTCTGACCCAGCTGACCCGATGTGCGGAGATCATTGTCAATGGCCGCGCGCAACGCATTAATAACCAGCGAGCGAATAATGCCCGCATCCTGAAACCGCACCTCTGCCTTTGCCGGATGCACATTCACATCAACATCTTCGGATGGCAGATCAAGGAACAGCACAACAACCGGATAACGGCCACGCGGCAATGTATCAGCGTAAGCGGCGCGGACAGTTCCTATCAGCGTTTTATCCCTGATGGCGCGACCATTGACATAGATATGAATACCGGCGGCGGTCGGTTTGTTGAATGTTGGCAAACCAGCCAGCCCGGTTAATGTCATAGCGTCACGTTTGGCATCCAGCGATAATGCTTCATCGGCAAACTCTGCGCCCATAGCATCACGGATACGCGCTCTTTGATTATCCAGCTGATTGTTCTGATGGTCAGATGTTTGCTTGGCAACCAGAACCATGCTCTGGCGGCCATTATCGGTGACGGTAAAGCCGATATCCGGATGCGCCATGCTGATCCGGCGCGTCATATCAATGATTTGTGCCGTTTCGGTGCGATCTGTTTTCAGGAATTTTAATCGCGCTGGCAAATTAGCAAACAGATGCTCAACCATCACCCGCGTGCCTTTTTGCCGCGATGATGGCGCTACTTCACCAACTTGCCCATAATCAACATGCAGCGTCCAGCCATTATCATCCGCCGGATCACGGCTGGTGATAGTCATAGCACTAACAGAACCGATAGACGGTAAGGCTTCGCCTCTGAACCCCAGATGATGAATCGCCATAATGTCATCGGTATTCAGCTTGGATGTTGCGTGACGTTCCACGGATAGCCGCAAATGATCGGCATTCATTCCAGCCCCGTTATCATCAACGGCAATCAGCGTTCGCCCACCATCAGCGAGTGATATGTCAATCTGATTAGCACCGGCATCAATGGCGTTTTCAACCAGCTCTTTAATCGCACTGGCTGGACGCTCTATGACTTCACCGGCAGCAATTTGATTGATTATGCGATCCGGAAGCAGTCGTATCATGTGATTTATTCTATGGTTAGGGGAATGTTTTCCAGTGGATCATTCGCAAAGGTCGGCGTATCGGTTAGCGACCGACCGTCTTTGATTGCCTGTCTGATCCGAAACGCTTCAGCGGCGGCATCAAGATCAGGGCCTACTTCTGGTTGGCCGCCAAAAATCTGTTCAAGCGGCACGCGTCTGTCTAGCTGAATGCCCAGCGTTTCTTCGTCAATAATATTGCGGATATTCGGCACGATCTGATCTGTGCCAAACAGTTCTTCGAATGAGGACGCATTAGCACGGCTATTTGTTCCTAAAAGATTCTGGCTTTGCCCAATCGCAGAAACACTGGCCTGAGCATTGGCCAAGCTCGCGCTTGCGGTATCATCACCATCATCATTAGGCCGCAATGTGAAATTTGGCGGCAAGGTCAATGGTGGACGGATAACGACCTCAAACTCATCAGGAGCGTTCTTGCCACCGATCAGCCCATCCCCACCGGAACAAGCCGAAAGCATAAGCACCGGGATAAGCATCAAAGCCAGAACCATCGCCTGATAGTTCCATAAGGGGTGCAGAGCATTTCTGGTCATGATCTTCATGTTCATCATTATAACTGTTCCATCTTGATTTGGCTATATCTGTTCATATTAGGCTGTTTCTTCGTGATCATGCCGCCATGTGCCATAAAGAATACATCCAACCCCGATAACAATCGCGCTATCCGCCACATTAAAAGCTGGCCAATGCCAGCCACCAACATGAACATCGATAAAATCTACTACCTTGCCCCATTGCAAACGGTCTATCGCATTTCCCAACGCGCCACCGGCCATCATGATGGCACCCCATCGCTGAAAGAGCAACCAATTCCGTGCGATAAACGGAAGCAACACCCCCACCGCAACAGCAAGTCCGGTCAGCATAACCAGCCCCCAGATTCCGGACTGCCCCAATAAACCAAAGCTGACCCCTTTATTATAAACCGGCGCCAGATTAAGGAATGGCAAAATACTAATAATGCGCGGCGGATCAAAGATCAGATCAAGCATGATCAGTTTCGTGATCTGATCAATACAGATAATGATCAGCACAAACAGATACCCGTGATAAAGTCTAGCCAGCGAGAACATCATGACACCGGCCACAAAGCTTATGCTCATCTTCGTTAAGCTCAGGCAGAATTTTCCAGCAGCGATCACATTTATCACCATCTGCCAGCGCAATCGTCACCCCAGTAGCCAGATCATCATCATCAATATGTGCATCCACAGGCGGCATGCCCGCGATTAATGTTGCGTCTGAGGTGATAAAGATATCTGCTGCATTAAGCCCGTCAAATGCCGCAATCACCACATCAGGGGCATATAAGGTCGGATGCGCCTGTAACGATGATTTCAGAACCCCGTTGTTACGGGCTTTTTCAATCGCGCCTGTGACCGCCAGACGTGCCGCGCGAATACGCGACCAGCGCGTTGCCAGTTCTTCGTCTAGCCAGCCTTCTGGTAAATCGGGAAAAACCGCAAAATGCACCGAATAATCCGGATCAGGATAGCGGTTCTGCCATGCTTCTTCTGCAGTAAAGGACAGGATTGGCGCCAGCCAAACAACCAGCGTATTGAACAGCGTATCCATCACTGTCCGGCAAGCCCGTCTTTCGATAGAATTCGTATCGCCGCAATACAGCATGTCTTTACGGATATCAAAATAGAATGCCGATAGATCATTGTTGCAGAAATGATGAAGCAGGGTAAAGATATGATGATAATCATGTTCTGCGGCGGCGGCTCTGATCTGGATATCCAGTTCCTTTAGCCGCATCAGCACCCAGCGTTCCAGTTGTGGCATATCCCCGATATCCACTTTTTCTGCTTCAGCAAAACCGTTGAGGCTACCCAGCAAATAACGCAAGGTATTGCGTAACCGGCGATAGTGATCAACTTGCCGCTGAATGATCTCTTTGCCAATCCGCAGATCATCATAGTAATCCGAATTCGCCACCCATAGCCGCAAAATATCCGCGCCATTCTGGGCAATGATTTCTTGCGGTGTAACTGTATTACCTAATGATTTTGACATTTTACGGCCTTGTTCATCCTGAACAAATCCATGGGTCAGAACCGCATTATATGGCGCTCTGCCCCGCGTTCCGCATGCTTCCAGTAGTGACGAATGGAACCAGCCCCGATGCTGATCTGATCCTTCCAGATACATATCGGCAGGCCAGCTCATATCCGGATTATTTTCCAGCAGAAACGCATGTGTTGATCCGGAATCAAACCAGACATCAACAATATCCATCACCTGTTCATAATCATCTGTGCTGTAATCATCACCCAGAAATTCGCTCGCTGGCTTTTCAAACCATGCATCCGACCCTTCGGCGGCAAAGGCGGCAACAATCCGGTCAATCACCGCCTGATCGCGCAATGGCGCGCCAGTGGCTTTATGGAAAAACACCGGAATAGGCACGCCCCATGCGCGCTGGCGGCTAATGCACCAATCCGGCCGATTGGCAATCATACTGGTCAGACGTGTCTGGCCGGATGGGGGATAAAACGTTGTTTCCGATAATGATTTCAGCGCTGTGTCCCGCAAATCATGGGTTTCCATGGAAATAAACCATTGCGGCGTGTTCCGGAAAATCAACGGCGCGTGGCTTCGCCATGAATGCGGATAGGAATGCGTGACATCACCCCGACCGATTAAGGCGCCATGTTCAGCCAGAATATCAGCAATTTTTTCGTTATCTTTTAATGCGCTCATACCGGCAAAAATGGGCAGATGCGCCATGACACGGCCAGCCGCATCAATGGTTTCCGGCACCGGCACGCCATGGGCAAGGCCTAACACATAATCCTCAGCCCCATGGCCGGGTGCAATATGAACAATGCCGGTTCCCTGATCGGTTGTGACATAATCCGCCGGCAACATCGGCACATCATGATCATAGCCATGATCCGCCATCGGATGCGCCAACACCGTATCACGGAACATGTCCGGTGCGATATCCGCTATGCGGTCAAGTCCGGTTAGCCCACATGCCTCAGCCACAGACGCGGCCAGATCATCGGCCAGCACAATGCGCTCACCTGTCTTGGCCAGCGAATCTTCGGCGGTACCGGTAATATGATAAAGCCCGTATGAAATATCCGCGCCATAAGCGGTGGCACGGTTGCCCGGCATCGTCCATGGCGTTGTCGTCCAGATAATGATTACCGCATCACGGAGCAAATCATGGCTTGTCTGGCGAACCGGAAAACGGGCATAGATGGTGGTTGACCGGCGATCAAAATATTCAATCTCGGCCTCGGCAAGGGCGGTTTTTTCTACCGCTGACCACATCACCGGCTTTGAGCCACGATACAGCCCGCCATTCATTAAAAACTTGCCAATCTCGCCAGCAATAATGGATTCGGCCTTATACGCCATCGTCAGATAGGGATCAGCCCAGTTGCCCATGACCCCCAGCCGTTGAAATTCCTCAGACTGGATATTCACCCAATGCGCGGCGAAATCGCGGCATTCACGGCGAAACTCGACAATCGGCACCTGATCTTTATCTTTGCCTTTTTTGCGATAGGTTTCTTCGATTTTCCATTCAATCGGTAAACCATGGCAATCCCAGCCCGGCACATAATTCACATCTTTGCCAAGTCCGGATTGAAAGCGATTAATCATATCTTTCAATATCTTGTTCAGCGCGTGACCAATATGCAGATTGCCATTGGCATAGGGCGGGCCATCATGAAGGATGAATTTTTCCTTGCCCTTACGGTGCGAACGGAGCTTTTCATAAAACCCCATTTTTTCCCACATCTCAATAATCAGCGGTTCGTTTTTGGGCAATCCTGCGCGCATCGGGAAATCCGTTTTTGGCAAGAATACGGTAGATTTTAGATCATCTGTCATGTGCTGGCACTCAATTCTGTTTTGCGTGAAAGGCGCGGGCGCTTTCCACATCCTGCGCTATGTGATGGCGCAACTGGTCTAGATTGTCAAATCTCTGCTCTGGTCGGATGAAATCAAGAAAGCTCACATTAATCCGGCGATCATAAAGATCAAGGTCGACATCGAACAAATTAGCCTCAAGCCGCGGGGTCTGACCATCGACCGTTGGCCGCATTCCAATATTTGCTACACCTGCCATTTTAGGCTGATCCGGTGCATCCGGCAACCACGCAGATATGGCATATACGCCAAATGGCGGCAGAACATAATCGCCAAGCATGATATTAGCCGTAGGAAAGCCAATAGTGCGGCCGCGTTTTTCGCCGTGGCAGACATGGCCGCTAATCACATATGGCCGCCCCAGCATCCTTGCGGCTTCGGCCATATCAGCACGCGCAATCGCGGCTCTGATCCGGCTGGATGAAATAATGGCGTCTTCATCTGATTCCAGCGCAACGGTATGGGCATCAATACCATATTGGCGGCCGTTCTCGCGGATCATATCCATATTGCCGCTACGCTGTTTTCCAAAAGCAAAATCAGCACCGGCATAAAGCGCCCGAACCCCAAGCGCCGGCAGAATACGGCTAACAAAATCATGTGCCGTGGTCTGGCGCATAGCGTCATCAAACTCCAGCCGGATAATCCGCCTGACACCGGCATCAGACAGCAAGGCCAGTTTATCGGTATCATCTGCCAGGGCAAATCCGGGCAAGTCCGGTTGAAAATACCGCCGTGGATGCGGATGAAATGTAATTACAGACGGGATCAATCCATCACCATGTGAGCAGGCACCGGCAATCAGCTTACGATGCCCCAGATGCACGCCGTCAAAATTACCGATAGCCGCCGCCAATGATGGCGCGCCGTGATCAGCCCGTTCAGATATTGGTAATGGCTGGTTAATTGACCAGTCTATGAGCTGACAATCCGGTGCGATTTGTAATGGACGGGTTAAATCTGGCATCATGCGTTGACAGGCTTTCGTTGCAAATACAATAAGTGATGTAAATATTGCACGGACTATACTTGGGATTTATGGTAAATCAATGTCTGATGCTAGTCAGAACACAAAATTAACGATAGAATATAACAATGAATATTACAGATGTATCATCATTTAACGATTTGCTGGCGCTACCTGTTGTTGAACAACTAACCGGTTATGCTGGCAATCTGTTATCCGGGCTTGTCATTATTATCCTTGGATTCTGGTTTAGCGGCCGCATATCCAGTATCATCAGAACCCGTTTATCCAGAATAAAATCTGTTGATGCCACCCTGTCGCCGGTCATTGCCAGCGTCATTCGCTACATCATTTTGCTAATCACCTTTGTTGCCGGATTAGGCAGCTTTGGCATCGAAACCACATCCATCATTGCGGTGATTGGTGCCGCTGGTCTGGCGGTTGGTCTGGCGCTTCAGGGGACGTTATCCAATGTTGCTGCCGGGGTTATGTTGTTATTCTTACGGCCGTTCAAGGTTGGCGACTGGATGGAAACCGGCACCGTATCCGGCACGGTCAATGAAATTGGTCTGTTTTCCACCATTATTAATACCTTTGACAATATTTATATCTCTGTTCCCAATTCATCCATATGGGGCAGTATTATTATCAATCATTCCAAATATAACACGCGCCGCATGGACCTGGATATCGGCATTTCCTATGAAACGGATCTGGATTACGCCGAAAAAACGCTGATGGCACTTGTTTCAGATGACCGCGTTCTGGCGGAGCCGGCGCCACAATTTCTGGTCGTCGCCTATGCCGATAGCGCGATTACCGTCCGCTTACGGCTATACGCCAATGTTGATAGCTATTTCCCGCTTTTCTGGGATATGATGCGCCAGATTAAGCCGGCGCTAGATAATGCAGGCATCAGCATTCCTTATCCGCAACGTGATGTTCGGCTTATTGATCCATCAGCATCTAACCCCGACTAGAAGCAGACTTTTTTACCATTATGTCATCTTCCGTTCCGCCATCGGCATCAAAACAGTTTATCAACCGCGAAACACTGGCCAGTAATGCGGTTCAGAAACTGGTTCGTGCGCGTGGTGATGACCGCACATTATTATCTGATGATGAATTGCTGGCCTCACGGCGGCGGTTAATCGCGGATGATTATAGCGGCGATATATGGGTATTTGCCTATGGGTCGTTATTGTGGAATCCGGTGATTGATATCAGCGCCGAAAAAATGGGGCGGATTTACGGATATCACCGGCGCTTTTGCCTGAAGACTGAGGTTGGGCGCGGCTCTCCCGGTGATCCGGGGCTGGTGCTGGGGCTTGATCATGGCGGATCATGTACCGGCATGGCGTTAAAAATCGGGTCTGATAATCCAGTGCATGAGCTGGATTTATTGTGGCGGCGGGAAATGCTGAACTCATCCTATCAGCCGCGCATGGTGCGGTTTTTCGGTGATCATGATCATGACCACCAACCGGCCGAACAGGGCTTTCCGGTGATCAGCTTTGTCATGAACCGCGACCACCACAGCTATATTACCGATATTGATATGGAAACCAAGGCGCGGATGATCGCCACCGCCAGCGGATTTGCCGGCCCTTGCCGGGATTATCTGATCGAAACCCATAAAGCGCTGGCGGCGTTGAATATCACGGATCATTATATAAATACGCTGTATGAGGCGATGCTCAAATATTCCTGACAGACACATTCTTGACGAAAGCGGTTTTACAGCATAAAAGCATGGGTAAGGCGAGTGTGGCGGAATCGGTAGACGCAGTGGACTCAAAATCCACCGGTGGCAACACCTTGAGAGTTCGAGTCTCTCCACTCGCACCAATCATTTATTATTTGAATTGTCTACCGTGCCATCTGGCATAGGTCTGCTTTCCAATTTCCGGCTATTATCCTTTAAAATGATATTCCCGATCTGATCAATGGGCAAAAGTAAGGCTTACCTATACATTCTCTATACTGTCAAAATATTGACATATATTGCATAATAAGAAAACAGGAAGGGAAATAACATGAATAAAGATCAAGCCTCACAACGTCCGGAATTTGTACCGATTGGTGTGGAAAACATTGCGTTTCTAAATGGAGAATATACAGACGAAGAAGCCCAAGACTATCTTAATGATCTCCATCTCGAACACCTATTCATTCCTCCAGATCATTTATTTAAATCAGATTTTTGTGAGAATTATAAATTTTTGTTAGATGCTAAGCACCAGTTGATGGCTTTGCATGATCATTTGGCTTTATCGGAACAAAATCTTTTTGAGTTGAGGGCAGATGTTAAAGAACGCCAAAAGAATCTTGTAGAGGTTGAAGAGTATAATGCGAGTGAAGGAATTAGGTATTTACCAAGAAATTATGAAACTATTATTTACCAATCTGCAACCTTGTCCCTATGGTCAATTTTGGAAAATGCGATATTTTACCTAACCAACGAAATAACTTATACTCCTGCTGATACAGATTCTTCTCAACGCTTTAAGAAGAAGATAGATTGGATTGAAAACTTTTCGGGTACCAACACTCTTTCAAAACTAGTAAGTGAGAACAAGTTTGATGAGTTCCAGAATGTAAGAAATACATGCGCACATGGTATTTCCGACAACCCACCAAGCGTGGCTGATGTGAAACGCTTTTTTTACATAGTCACTGAAATATTAAACGTGATTTGTAATGAGCCAACGTTCATCAAAAGAATAAATGCAACCCCTAATCAACCTGTGAAATTAGCATGACTTTTTGTTAAAGGTGTAGCGGCTATCAGACATACGATCCGGCATAACCCACATCATAAAAGCATCACGATGCTCTTGCCACTGGCCTTATAAGTTTATATATTACAGAAACTTAAACCCCACCGGATGGCGGAACATTCGGCATTGCCGCGTTGTTTTATGGATAGGGCACGCTTATGACGGTTACGCCGACATTATTTTCTCGCCTATCTGCGCAAATGCTGGCATGGAACCGCTGGATGCTTGATCTGGCGCGGCGCAAAACTGCTGTGGCATGGCTGGCTTTCTTTTCGTTTATTGAATCCATTTTCTTCCCCATACCGGTTGACCCCATGCTGGCCGTGATGGTGGCGGCGCGGCCGAACCGGTTTGTTTTTCTGGCCATGATCACCACCATTTTTTCCACGCTAGGCGGCGTGGCCGGATGGTATCTGGGGCATGAAATGGGGCTGGTGGTGATTGAATGGCTAGGCAAAACCCATGAGTTTGAGGTGGTACGCGCGGCCTTTGCCGCCCATGGCTGGATGCTGATCATGATGGGGGCGTTCACGCCACTGCCCTATAAAATTACGGTGATTTCCGGCGGGTTTTTAGGGGTCGGGCTATGGCCGCTGATTATTGCATCACTGCTAGGGCGCGGATGCCGGTTTTTGCTGGTCGCGGCAATTATCCGGACACGCGCCAACCGGCCGCTAGCCACGGCATTAGTGGCATTATTATTGATGCTGGTCGGGTTTTTCTGGTGGATGGTATCGCCATGATCCGGTCTGTTTTATCATCCCTGTTCACCCCCTATCAGGCGATTATTCTGATTACACTGGCTGGCATTGCCATGCTAGCCGCCGCATACGGATTTCAATATCTGGGCGGATTGCAACCCTGCACCATGTGTTACTGGCAACGCATCCCGCATGCGGTGGTCATTGGCATCGGGGTGCTGACATTCTGGTTTGGGCAAAACACCGAACGCGGATTTCTGATCATCGCCGGATTGGTGATGGCGGTTAGCGCCGGATTAGGATTCTGGCATGCTGGCGTGGAATGGGGTATTCTGGCCGGCCCCACCGGATGCACTGGCGGCATTGATTTTGGCGGCAATGCCAGCGCCGTGCTGGATACCTTGCTAGCCACCAAGCCGGTCAGGTGCGACGAGGTGCCATGGTCTTTCATCGGGGTTTCCATGGCAGGATGGAATTTCATCATCAGTTTAACATTATCGGCATACGCATTTTTAACGGCTTATGCCAATCGCTAAATAGCCCATAATAGAAACCAGAATAAAAACAGAATAAGATCAGCATAAAGGACAGCATCATGAAGCGTAAATACGAAGATCAGGATGACGTTAGCCGCTATTTGCGTGTTGATCACGCGGGCGAGTTGGGCGCAAGGCGCATCTATGAAGGCCAGCTGGCTGTTCTGGGCAATCATCCGGTTGCCGCCGAGATTCGCCATATGCGCGATCAGGAACAGGAACATCTGGATACATTCGAAGAATTGCTTAACGAATATCAGGTGCGGCCATCGCTGTTATCCCCATTCTGGAACGGTGCCGGATTTATGCTGGGCGCGGTGACCGCCGCCATGGGGCCGAAAGCCGCGATGGCATGCACCATTGCTGTCGAAGAAGTCATAGGCACCCATTATGACAAACAGGCCAAAGCGCTAACCGAAACACAATCAGGTGAGGATGCGCTGGCAGAAACGCTGGAACGGTTTCGTGACGAAGAACTGGAACATCGGGATATTGCCAAAGATCATGATGGCGAAGAAGCCATTGGTTATCCGGTGATGCGGCGCGTGATTCAAGCCGGTTGTCGGGCGGCCATAAAACTGGCCGAGCGGGTTTAACGCTTGAACGCCTTTTCCATCTGATCATCGGTCAGCCGGAATTCATCTGGCCATTTCTGATCATTGCCGTCTTGATCACTATTTTGGGCGAACGCATGTTTCTGATCATGATCTGGCATCAGCTCACTATCCCAGTATAGATAATCCATCCAGCTGTGATGCAGATAATTTGGCGGAAAGCGGCGGCCGTTTTCCTGCAACACCCATGTTGACGGCTGTTGCGGTTTCACCCGTGGGATCATGCCACATGCTTCGGGCAGCTTATTGGCCTTGAGCAGATTACACCGCCCACAAGCCGCCACCACATTATCCCATTTTGTCCGGCCACCACGCGACCGCGGGATCACATGATCAAAGGTGAGTTCCGGTGCCGGAAACGGTTTCTGGCAATATTGACAGGTAAACCGGTCACGCAGAAACACGTTAAATCGGGTAAAGGCCGGAAACCGGCTTTGCTGGACATAATCCTTAAGCGCAATCACACTAGGCAGACGCATCTGCATGCTGGGTGAGTGGATCATCGTATCATATTCGGAAATAATCGTGACGCGTTTTAAAAATACTGCCTTAATTGTATCCTGCCATGACCATAGCGACAGCGGAAAATAACTAAGCGGCCGGAAATCCGCATTCAACGCCAGCGCAGGGGCAAGCCCCCGATCCGGGCCGTTATGGATATGACAGTCTAACATGGTAATAGCGATCTGCTCATAACTCTATGACATCATATCGCCATTACAAATTCAACCTCTATTTAGGGAAAAAACACAACATATAGTGGCCAGAAGAATAAATGATGCTTCTTTTTGTGATTCGGAGCCTGTTGTTATTC